>CAJBVG010000140.1 GCA_903958995.1 uncultured bacterium
AATAGACTTCAGCAAGTCTATTAAGTACTAAAGTGTCTAATCGAGAAATGTAAACACAAAATAATAAAAATCATTAGGATAAAACAATATGAATATTAAACAAATAGAATCAAAAATATACGAAATTAGAGGAATAAAAGTAATGTTAGACTATGATTTAGCAACATTGTATGATGTAGAAACAAAATATTTAAATTTAGCTGTAAAAAGAAATATAAAACGATTTCCTAATGACTTCATGTTTCAAATTTCGACAGATGAATGGAATACTTTGAGGTTGCAAATTGCAACCTCAAATCAAAAAGGTGGTACTAGATATCAACCCTATGCATTTACAGAACAAGGATTAGCTATGTTAAGTGGAATATTAAATTCAGACAAAGCAATTGAAGTCAACATTTCCATTATGAGAGCTTTTGTAATTATTAGAAATTTAGCGTTATCCCATGCAGAATTAACTCAAAAAATAAATGAAATTGAATTAAAATACAATAAACAATTTAAAGATGTATACGAAGCATTGAATTATCTTATTAGTAAAGACAAACAAGAGATTGAACAAAAAGAAAGAAAACGAATTGGATACAAATAAATTCTAAATTGTAAATTGTAAATTCTAAGTTGTAAGGTGTAAGATTAAAATTTACAATTTAGAATTTAGAATTTATTAAGAATTATTTTCTTTTCCGAAAAGCAGCACTACTCGTTACCCCTTTCCCTGAAGCTCTCTTATTTCCCGCAGGTCTACGATTCCGGTTATCAGGATTATTCCCTACCACATTTCTATTTTTCGCAGTTTCGCCATTTCGACCTTTCGCAGTTTCGCCATTTCGACCTTTCGCAGTTTCGCTAGTTCGTCGTTTCGCATTTTCGCTAGTTCGCCCTTTCGCCCCTTCGCTAGTTCGTCGTTTCGCTAGTTCGCTTTTCGACCCTTCCGTCATCTTATAAATCGACTTCATTTCATTGGGATCCAAATCTCTCCAATCGCCTACGGCTAAGCCTTTCAGACTGATGTTCATAATTCGAACTCGTTCTAATTTGTTTACTTCGTAACCAAAGTGCTCACACATTCTACGAATTTGACGATTTAATCCTTGTACTAAAACAATTCGAAATGTAAATATTGATTCTTTAACCACCTTGCACTTTTTGGTCATGACCCCTAACATCGGAACACCATTCGACATTCCTTCTAGTACTTCATCGGTAAGTGCTTTGTTTACGGTTACTACATATTCTTTCTCGTGCTTATTACCAGCACGTAGAATTTTATTAACCATATCGCCATTATTCGTTAAGAAGATTAAACCTGATGAATCTTTATCTAATCGACCAATTGGAAAAATACGAGTGCTGTGATTAACGAAATTTACGATGTTGTCTTTTATGCCTTCTTCGGTTGTAGAAGTTATTCCAACCGGTTTGTTTAATGCTATAAAAATAATGTCTTCTTCTTGTAAAGGCTCTAATTCATTACCGTTTACACGAACAATATCGCGAGGTTTTACTTGATCTCCAACGCTCGCACGTTTACCATTTATAAAAACATTCCCTTTTTCAATATATCGATCAGCCTCGCGCCTAGAGCACAAACCTGATTCGGCAATGAATTTATTTAATCGCATTTTTTCGTGTGCTCGTTATTCGTGTGCTCGTGTGCTCGTGTGCAAATGATTAGCACATTAGCAAATTGGCACATTAGCATATTATCTAAGTTCAGCATTAAGTTCTTCGAGGGCAACAGAGCCTGGACAAAGTTCTTTAGCTGTTAATTGGTTCAATGGAATATCTACAGTATTTAATACATGATGTAAATCTTTCGATTCTGGTTCGATGAAAATTAAACCCGTTAAGATTTCGCCATTGATTTTTGTTTTCTGCAAAGCAGTAATAGCCGACATTCTATCTTCTGGATTCCATTCACTTTCTAATTTATGTAATTGTAAATGTGAACCATCGTGTAAGGTAATATCTTGTTCTGCTCCTGCTTCGTAGCTAGTAGTAATTTCTTCTTGGAAAGGAACGAAATCTACAGTAGAAGTAAGCTCAATATGTTCACGTACATAGTCGTACGATTTTGTAGAACCCGGATTATTATTAAACGTTACACAAGGAGATATCACGTTGATGATTGCGAACCCTGGGTGTTTGATAGCAGCTTTTATTAATGGAATTAATTGCGCTTTATCGCCTGAAAAACTTTGAGCAACAAAACCTGCGCCTAATTCTAAAGCTAAACTTGGTAAATCAATCGCATTAAACATATTCACTGATCCCGATTTACTTTTAGAACCTTCATCAGCAGTTGCCGAATCTTGTCCTTTCGTTAATCCGTAACATCCATTATTCATTACGATGTACACCATGTTTAAATTTCTACGAATTACGTGTACAAACTGTCCCATACCAATAGATGCAGTATCACCATCACCAGAAACCCCAAAATAAATAAGCTCTTTGTTGGCAAGGTTTGATCCTGTAGCTACAGAAGGCATACGTCCATGCACCGAATTAAATCCGTGCGATTGACTTAAAAAATAGGCTGGTGTTTTTGATGAACAACCAATACCAGATAGTTTTGCTAAACGGTGTGGTTGAATCGCTAGTTCGAAACATGATTGCACAATTGCTGCACTGATGGAATCGTGTCCACAACCTGCACAAAGTGTAGATAATGATCCTTCGTAAACCGTTTTGGTATAACCCAAATCATTGGTTTTTAAATCAGGGTGACGAAATTTCGGACGTATATAAGTCATGTTGTGTTGCTTAAGAAACTAATTTTACTTCGTTGTTAATTTTAGATTTAATCGTTTCAACGATATGATCTGCAGTAATTGGCATACCATCATAGTTTAACACCGAGATGATATCTTTTGGATTGATTTGTAATTCATTTACCAAAATAGATTTCATTTGAGCATCTCTATTTTGTTCAATTAAAAATACCTTTTTATGTGCATTAATAAAATCATCAACATCTTGGTTGAAAGGGAACGAACGAATACGCATTGCATCAAAATGCAAATCATCATCTGCTAAAATATCAATCGCTTCTTTCGCAGCATATATTGATGTTCCGAAGTAAATGATACCGTAATCATTCTCATTTTTATCTTGCAAAAATTCTGGCGCAGGAACTCTAGATTTCATGGTTTCCCATTTCAATTCTAAACGTTTCATGTTGCGAACGTAAGCATCACTATCTTCTGTATAGGTAGCAAACTCATCTCTCGATGTACCACGTGTGAAGTACGATCCTTTGGTTGGATGTGTTCCTGGATAAGTTCTATAAGGAACTCCATCACCATCCACATCTAAATATCTACCCCACTTTTCTACCTTATCTAATTCTTCTGCATTTAATACTTTACCACGATTCATTGGTTTCGAATCGTCCCATTTTAATGGAGCACACACATGATCATTCATCCCTAAATCTAAATCGGTTAGCATGATGATTGGTGTTTGGAAAAATTCTGCGAGCTCAAAAGCTTCAGCAGTCATTTCAAAACATTCTGTTGGTGTTGATGGAAATACTAAAGCATGTTTAGTATCACCGTGTGATGCATATGCTGAAGCAATAATATCCGATTGTTGAGTACGTGTTGGCATTCCTGTAGAAGGACCACTACGTTGCACATCAATAAGTACTAAAGGAATCTCAGCAAAATATGCAAGACCTAAGAATTCCGACATTAATGAAACTCCCGGACCACTTGTCGCAGTAAATGCACGCGAGCCATTCCAGTTAGCACCAATGGCCATACCTATTGCTGATAATTCATCTTCGGCTTGTACAATGGCAAATAAATTTTTACCTGTTACTGGGTCTACTCTGTATTTTTTTGCATAGTCGGTAAACGCTTCTACAACAGATGTTGAAGGAGTAATTGGGTACCAACTTGCAACAGTAGCACCAGCATAAATAGCACCTAAGCCACAAGCTGAATTACCATCCATCATAATAGAATCACCAACTAAATCTCTTCGCTCTAAACTAATCTCTAAAGGATATTCATAATGATCGAAAATATATTGACGACCCATTTCAATCGCTTTAATGTTAGGTGCGATTAATTTTTCTTTTCCTTGAAACTGTTCAGCTAATAAATCAGCTAACACTTCCATCTCTATATTTAATAGGGCTGATAGAGCTCCTACATAAATGATGTTTTTGAAAAGTTGACGTTGACGAGGATCTTGATATTCACGAATACACATTTCCATTAATGGAACGCCGATGTAATTTATATCATCACGAATGAATTCTGGATTGATTCCTTTTGTACAATCATAAACAAAATATCCACCTGGCTTTACACTGTTTACATCGTTCTTCATGCTTTGTGGATTAACACAAACCATAAGATCTACACCAGCTCTACGCCCTAAGTATCCTTGCTCACTAACACGTACATCATACCAAGTAGGTAAACCTTGAATGTTCGAAGGAAATATATTTTTAGGAGTAACGAAAATACCCATTCTGAAAATTGCTTTTGCAAATAATAAATTTGCTGAAGCAGAACCCGTACCGTTGACGTTCGCAAAACGAACGACAAAATTATTTATTTTACTGCGATCTGACATTGATTCCCTGCTTTTGTAACACTATAAAAGAATTTTTGCATATCCCAAGCAGATGTTGGGCAACGTTCTGCGCATAAACCGCAGTGCAAACAAACGTCTTCATCTTTAACCATCACACGTTTTGTACCCGGAACAGCATCCGATATTAATATCGCTTGATCATGATTGTTCGCTGGCATAGTTAATTTTAAACGTAATGCTGATTCGTCTTCTTCATTTGGAATAAAGGTGATGCATGATGTAGGACAAATATCCACACAAGCATCGCACTCAATACATTTGTTTTCAGAGAATGCGGTTTGAACATCACAGTTCAAACAACGTTGTGCCTCTGTAAATCCATGTAAATGATCGAAGCCTAATTCTACTTCAACTTTACGATCACTTAAGGCTAATTTTTTATCGACTAAAGGAACAGATTGACGATTGTCAATTTCTACCATACTGTCATAACTCCATTCGTGGATACCCATTTTCTGACTAACCAAATTTACGAATGGTGATGGACGATTTTTTAACGATTCTCCACTACAAAATAAGTCGATTGAAATTGCTGCCTGATGCCCTTGAGCAACTGCAGTAATTACGTTTTTCGGTCCGAATGCCGCATCACCACCAAAGAAAACTTTTGGCAATGTTGATTGATACGTTACTGCATCAACAACCGGCATTTCAGATTTATTAAATTCTAAACCTAAGTCTCTTTCTATCCAAGTAAAGCTTGTTGATTGACCGATGGCGATTAGTACATCATCAGCTTCAATAAACACATCCGCTTCACCAGCATTTACTAATGCTCTCCCACCCTTATCATCATACTTTGCAATAACTTTTTCGAACATCATTCCTTTTAATTTTCCGTTTTCTACAACGAAACTTTTAGGAACATGGCAATCAAGAATTGGAATATCTTCATGCATGGCATCTTCAATCTCCCATGGAGAAGCACGCATTTCGTTGAACGGACTACGAACAACTACTTTAACTTCTGCACCACCTAAGCGACGAGAAGTACGGCAACAATCCATGGCAGTATTTCCACCACCTAATACAATAACTTTTTTACCTATTGCTGATGTGTGCTCAAATGCAACACTAGCAAGCCATTCAATACCAATATGAATATTAGCATCACCTTCTTGGCGTCCTGGTAACTCATATAAATCACGACCCTTTGGTGCACCTGTACCTACAAATACAGCATCATAATCTTTTGCTATAACATCTTTTAAACTTTCTACTCTAGTTTTAAATTGAGTATGAATACCCATATCTAAAATGAATCCTACTTCTTCGTTAATCACATGTTCTGGTAAACGGAAAGAAGGAATCTGACTACGCATCATTCCACCTGCACGATTTTGATCATCGAACAAATGAATTTCATATCCTAGAGGAGCTAAATCTCTTGCTACTGTTAATGATGCAGGACCACCACCTATCAATGCAATTTTTTTGCTGTTTGATGGGAATGGAGCTTTTGGCATTAATGCACTAACATTTGATTTGTTATCGGCGGCTACACGTTTCAATCTACATATCGCTACGGGCTCATCTTCTACACGACCTCTTCTGCAAGCAGGTTCACAAGGACGATCGCAAGTTCTACCTAAAATTCCAGGAAAAACATTGGATTCCCAATTCACCATGTACGCTTCAGTATATTTTTGCGCAGCTATTAAACGGATGTATTCGGGTACTGGAGTGTGAGCCGGACAAGCATATTGACAATCTACCACCTTGTGGTAATATTCCGGATCCTTAATATCGGTTGGTTTCAATACAAAAAGTTTAAATAAAAAGAAAAACTTCAATCGCTTTTACTAGAAAGCTAAGAATTCAAATTTATCGCTTTTTGTTAATTAAACAAGTTCTATTTTATCCACATGAGTATCGGGTATCGGGTATCGAGTAAAATGACGTTTTTGCGCACAGGTGCATACCCTTTTCGGGTTACGCTTGTGCGCTGTTAGGCATAGTTATTTTAAGAGTGATTCAATTGTCTTATCTAAGTCATCCATAGTAGTTGGTCCTAAGCCAGTAATATAGTATGAGATTATTGAATTAGTATCTATTATTATATGGGTTGGATAAGAATTAACTTTATATAGTCCTGCTACCTCTTTACTGTCAGTAATTATTTTGTATTTATAGGTTTTTGTTTTTAAAAAACTCTCAATTTTCGGTTTGTCATTAGTGGCAAAACCAAGAAAAACTACTTCCTTTCCTTTATATTTTTCAACTAAGTGATTTAGGTCTGGTATTTCCATTACGCATGGTTTGCATTCAACGAACCAAAAATTTATAACAATTACTTTCCCTTTTAACTTTTCAAGCGAATACTTATTACCGGAAATATCTGTTACTGAAAATGGGAATGCCTCTTTTCCTATTAATTCACTTTTATTCTGTCCGGGATGTTGCATATTACCTTGCATTTGCTTCATTTGCTCCTTCTCAAGCTGTGTTGCTTTTCGTAACACGAAAGCTTTTACTACTTTATTACTGTCAATATAAGGCTCTGGAATATAATCCCTCGACATAATTATTTTCATAAACTCACCTTCTTTAATCAATACAAAATTTTCATAATACATTGGAGTAGTTGAAACATCTAACATCATCTGCGTACCAGAATCAATATCGCCTGGTTCTGCCTTTTTTAAACTATTAAATATTTCAGGTTTTACTACTAATGAATCTTTCGATTCATTTTTCACTTGAGCGTTTGCAATATTTATAAACGTTATTATTGCAAACATAGTCACGAAGAATTTCTTTGTCATTTTACTTTTTTTAAGTGTTTTACGATTCTAATAATTATGCTTAACTACTCGATACCCATTACTCACTACTCACAACCCTTATTCCGACCAACGGTATCCCTTTGTATCTAAACCTGCTAGGTCTAAAGCTCGATCAACAACAGTGGCTGCTAATTCTTCGAAAGTACTTGGTAATGAATAAAATGAAGGGTTTGCGGGGCAAATAATACCACCCGCTTCGGTAACGGTTTTCATGTTATTGATGTGAATTAAACTGAAAGGAGTTTCACGCACTAACATAATTAGTTTTCTACGCTCTTTTAAAATAACATCTGCTGCACGAGTCATTAAATCATTTGAAACTCCAGAAGCTACACGTGCTAAGGTTCCCATACTACACGGACAAATAATCATCGTATCGTATTTCGCTGAACCAGAAGCAAATGGTGCCATGAAGTCGTTCTTATCATAAAAATCAAAAGAATACTTATCGTAATCTTTATTATGCAACTCGTATTCCCAAACTTGCTTTGCATTGTCAGACATCACTACACCTATCTTCTCGATATGCGGTTGTAAACTAGCAAGTTTATCTAATAATACTTTAGCATAGATAGATCCACTAGCCCCAGTGATACCAACAATAATTTTTCGATTCATACGATTAAAACTTAAATTTAGGCAAGATGTTTGTACGAAGATAGGAAATAAAAAAAGGGCCGAAAGATTACTCTTATCGACCCTACATCTACCTATGAAAAACATGCCCTTGCGGGCATACCAAACATAAAAAATTAAAAATCAATTTGCAACAAGAATATTACATTAATTTTAAATAGATTTTATGAACTATAAAAAAATACAAATTTTATTATTGTCAATACTATATATCACAATATCTAGTTCTTTCAAAATAATAAGTGTAGAGAACACACTAACATGGATTAGCTTTGAGCAAGCTGTAGAGCTACAAAAGAAGGAACCTCGCAAGATATTAATTGATGTTTATACAGATTGGTGCGGTTGGTGTAAGAAAATGGATAAGTATACTTACACGGACCAAAGTGTGATTAACAACCTGAATACCAAGTATTATTTGGTGAAATTCAATGCCGAGCAAAAGGAAGATATTCAATTCAAAGACAAAGTTTTCAAATTCAAAGCGGAATACAAAGCACATGAGCTAGCTGTTAGTTTGCTAAACGGACAAATGTCGTATCCATCTACAGTGTTTTTAGATGAAGACATGAAC
>CAJBVG010000141.1 GCA_903958995.1 uncultured bacterium
AAATCACGCATTAAAGAACGTCACCGCCACAGATATGAGTTCAACAATAAGTACATGAAGCAGTTTAATGATGCTGGAATGTTAACTACCGGTATGAACCCAGATACAAACTTGGTGGAAATCATAGAGTTGAAAAATCATCCTTTCTTTGTTGCAGGCCAATTTCACCCTGAATTAAAGAGTACTGTGGCAAATCCACATCCACTCTTTGTAAAATTCGTTGAAGCAGCTTCTGAATACAAGTACGGCAAAAGGAAATAATTGCATATCAGTTGATTTTTACATACGTTTGCACCCTATTTTAAGATAAGAGATGGACAGAAATACCTTTACGGGGCTATTAATTATAGCCGTTATTTTGATTGGTTTTAGTTTTTACTTACAACCATCAGATCAAGAATTAAATCAATACAAAAATGTTACAGACTCTATTGCTGCTGCTAAAAATGGTGTAGCAACTGCTGATAGTGTTAAAACGGTAACAGATACAACTCAAAAAGCTAGTGTAGCAAATACTGTTTCTATAGATACTGCAGGTTTATTCGGTACAAACAAAACAGGTACAGAAGAATTCACTGTAATTGAAAACGAGAAAATTCGTGCAACCATTAGCAATAAAGGTGGACGAGTATATTCGGTAGAATTAAAAGAGTATAAAACTTGGGATCAAAAAGCGTTGATGCTTTTTGATGGTGCAAAAAATGATTTCAACATTCGCTTTTATGCAAATGGAGAATTGAAAAATACCTCAGAGTTATATTTACAAGCTATTGGAAAAGCATTTCAAGTGCAAGGAACTGATTCTAACGAAATTCGTTTTCGTTTAGCAGCTTCTGCTAATCAATACCTTGATTTTGTTTACCGTTTGAAAGGTAATTCATATATGCTCGATTTTAATATCGAAACGCATAATATGGAAAATGTAATCGCTGCAAACAACTCTTACTTCGATTTAAACTGGAATATTGTAGCTCCGAAAAACGAAAAGGATATGAAAATGGAACGTAACAATACGACCGTTTACTATCGTTTCACGAATGAGGATTATGACTACATTAACCCAGCAAAAGATGTTAACGAGAAATTAAGCAGTGGCATTAAATGGGTATCCTTTAAACAACATTACTTCTCATCAGTATTAATTTCGAAAAGCAAATTCGAAGCGGGTGAAGTAGAAACAGCTACCGACTTAAATGCTGCAGAAGTTAAGAAAATGAAGATGGCCTTAACTATTCCTTATGCCCACAAAGCAGATGAGAGTTATGCAATGCAGTTCTATTTTGGTCCGAACCACTTTACTACTTTAGAAACGTTTAACATCGGATTAGAAAAACAAATCAACTTAGGTTGGGGTCCATTGAAATACATCAATAGATATGCGGTTATTCCAGTATTTAACAACTTACAAAAGTTGAATTGGAATTTCGGTATCATCATTTTGATATTGACCTTATTATTGAAATTGGTTTTATCGCCACTAACCTATCGTTCTTATTTATCAACGGCTAAGATGAGAATCTTGAAGCCAGAGATGGATGAGATAAAAGCAAAAGTAGGTGACGATGACCAAGCGAAGTTGCAACAAGAATACATGAAGCTTTACAAGAAAGCAGGTGTTAATCCATTAGGTGGATGTGTACCTCTTTTATTGCAAATGCCGATTCTATTTGCGTTCTTCTTCTTCTTCCCTGCATCTATTGAACTTCGTCAGCAAGCCTTCTTATGGGTAAGCGATTTATCGACATACGATTCGATTTGGGATTTAGGAAATATTCCAGTAATCAATTATATCTACGGAGATCACGTGAGTTTAATGTGTTTATTGATGACGGTTTCTACCTTAATCTACACTCGTTTAAATAACCAAATTTCGGGAGCTACAGGGCAAATGAAATGGATGGGATACATAATGCCAATCATTTTCATGGGTGTGTTGAATAACGTTGCTTCTGGATTAAACTACTACTACTTCTTAGCGAACATGATGACCTTTGGTCAACAATATGCAATTCGTTTATTTGTTGATGACAAGAAGTTACACAAGCAAATTCAAGACAATAAGAAAAAGCCGGAGAGTGCTAAGAAATCTAAGTTTCAACAGAAACTAGAAGACATGCAGAAAGAGCGTGAGAAGCAAGTGAAAGGGAAAAAGTAATATGTTAATATGTTAAATAAGTATTTCTAAACTCAATAATCCTAATCCCTATAGGTACATACTTTTATAATTCTCTTCGTGTATTTCTTGTTATTATAATTTTAACATAAAAAAAAGGACTGATTTTTTGAATCAGTCCCTTAACAAATTTGTGTAGTGTAATGTATTATCTTTTTGCGATGATCTCGTAATCTCTATTGGTTTTACCAATGTAAATCTGACGAGGGCGACCGATAGGTTCTTTGTTCTCGTGCATTTCTTTCCACTGCGCAATCCAACCTGGTAAACGTCCTAAGGCGAATAACACGGTGAACATTTCTGTAGGGAAACCGATAGCACGGTAAATGATACCAGAGTAGAAATCTACGTTAGGGTATAATTTACGTTCAACGAAGTAAGGATCGTTTAATGCTGATTGTTCTAATTTCTTAGCGATATCTAAAATTGGATCGTGAACACCTAATTTATTCAACACGTTATCACATGCTTCTTTAATAATGGTAGCACGAGGGTCGAAGTTTTTATATACTCGGTGACCAAATCCCATTAAACGGAACGGATCATTTTTATCTTTTGCTTTAGCTAACCATTTGTCAGCATCGCCACCATCCGCTTTAATCGCTTCAAGCATTTCAATTACAGCTTGGTTTGCACCACCATGTAATGGGCCCCATAATGCTGAAATACCTGATGCAACTGATGCATATAAGTTAGCATCTGAAGAACCTACGATACGTACAGTAGAGGTAGAACAGTTTTGTTCGTGATCTGCGTGTAAGATCAACAATTTGTTCATTGCATCAACCACAACTGGATCGATAGTGTAATCTTCAGTACGGTTACTAAACGTCATGTTTAAGAAGTTCGACACGTAGTCTAATTTATTTTGAGGATAAATTAATGGATGACCAATCGACTTTTTATGAATCCAAGAAACGATAGTACTCATCTTAGCCAATAATTTAATAATGGTTAAGTTTTGTTCTTCTTTAGTTGGGTTAGAGTTTAATGATTCTGGGTAGAACGAAGACAATGAACATACTAATGAAACTAATTGTCCCATTGGATGAGCTTTTGATGGGTAACCATCAAAAAACTTCTTCATGTCCTCGTGAATTAACGTATGACGAGAAATTTCGTGATTGAAATTTTCAAGCTCAGTAATGGTAGGAAGATCACCATAAATTAATAAATAAGCTACTTCGATGAACGAAGATTTTTCGGCAATTTGTTCAATTGGATAACCACGGTATTTAAGAATACCTGCTTCTCCATCTAAGAAAGTAATAGCACTTTTAGTAGCACCGGTATTTTTATATCCTGTATCTAGGGTTACATAACCCGTTTCATCACGTAATTTAGAAATATCAATGGCTTTTTCGCCTTCAGTACCTGTAATTACTGGGAATTCAAACTTTTTCCCATCGAGAATAATTTCTGCTATTTCTGACATTTTGCTTTAATGTTTAGTATTGTGCAACAAACTTAACTAATTGTATATGATTTTAAAATATTTCTTTAAGTAATTCACTATTTTTAAACAAGAATTTTAACCTATAGTTTTATGGACTTCACAATAAATACTCCGGCCCTCCTATTTCCTGCAATGAGCTTGCTGTTACTCGCTTATACTAACCGCTTTAACGTAATTGCGAGCAGAATTCGAAGCCTTAGAGATTTATGGGAAAATGAGCATAATGAAAAGATATTATTTCAGTTACACAACCTACGAAGAAGAGTTAAGCTTATACGTTTAATGCAGATGCTAGGTGTGTTCTGTATGTTCGGATGTGTGTTAACTATGTTTCTCTTGTTTTATGGAAAAGTAGAAGCCGGACAATACGCTTTCGGCTTAAGTTTAATACTCATGCTAGCCTCACTTTATTTATCTATACGAGAGATTCACTTCTCCGTTGTTTCCTTAGATATTGTGTTAAGTGATTTAGAGATGGAACTTAACGATCATCAAACTCGATCAGAAGAAACGGAAAGCAATTCGGCGAAGAAATATTTCCATTGATTCTAAACGTTGAATCCCTTCCTTTTCGGATAACTCACCAGTAGCATCTTCTTTATCGGCAATACCTACCCAGGGTTCTAGGCATATGAATGGGTAAGGTGACTTCGACCAAATACCGTAATAAGGAAAATCTTGTACACGAACTGAAACTATTTTTTCGTTTTCTTTATTCACTAGGGTAATTTCATTCGAATGTAATCCTTCGGCTACGATAGCATCCACTTCAAATAAGCGCTTCTCTAGCCTTAATGTATTATTTGTTAACTCAAACCTCTCTCGAGTATCATTTCGTAATCCTGAGCTTATTATTTGGCGTTCTATAGCCTCTGGCTTTTCAAATACTAAGGAGTAATCTTCTAAATCGCCCGGAGTATTAAATGCCGGATGAGCCCCAATGGAAAAATACATATCCTCAGCACCGATATTCTTTACTTGGTAATCTAAAAACAATTCGTTTCCGTATAAAGTGTAACTCAATATGAGCTCAAAATCGAAAGGGTAAACTTTCTTCGATTCTTCATCAGATACTAATAAGAAAGTAAGTTGATTTTGAGTCTGAACAATGAGCTCGAAATTACAATGCCTAGCAAAACCATGCTGCGACAAGTGGTAGGTCTTCCCTTGGTGATGGTATTCATCATTTTTCAATCGACCAACAAATGGGAATAATACTGGCGAACTCCTATTCCAAACCGAAGCATCGGCTTGCCAAATGTATTGCTTATCTGAAGTTTTGTTTATTACAGAGCGCAGTTCAGCGCCTAGAGATAATATGCCGATTTCGATTAAGTCGTTGGAAAGAAAATTCATTTTAAATTCTAAATTCTAAATTCTAAATTCTAAATTTTTACTTAGAATAAATAGCATTTTTATAATAGTAGTGAGTTAAATAAACTTAATACATAATACCCACTACCCATTACTCACTACTCACTAACTCTACCGTACACAATAGAATCTTCGTACACGTCATTTATTAAAAAATGTTCTTTCAATACGCCCTCTTTGGTGAATCCGAATTTCTCCAATAGTTTAATAGAAGCTACATTTTGAGTACCAACAAGCGCTTCTATACGGTGAAGTTTCATTTTTACGAAACCATGCTCTAATACAACTTTCATTGCTTCAGGCATTACGTCTAAGCCTTTGTATACTT
>CAJBVG010000142.1 GCA_903958995.1 uncultured bacterium
AAATCTGATTCTGTAAATGGATTTGAAATATATGGTTGTACCGAAAAAGAAATGTTGCTCATCCAAAAGGAATGGAAAGAAAAACTACCTAAAGGCTTTGTGATAAAGAATAGGTATGAACTCAATGAAACCCTGTATAAGGTATTAAATACGGAGCGTTGGGCGGTATACTTAATTCTTACCTTGATTTTAATTGTTGCCATCTGTAATATTATTGGTGCTGTAACTATGTTGATTATCGATAAGAAAAAAGACATTGCATTACTACGTGCCATGGGCATGGATAATAATACCATTCGTAGAATTTATTTTATACAAAGCTTATTAATTTCCTTTATTGGAGTAATAATTGGTTTGTTTCTTGGAAGTATTTTTGTATTCTTACAAAAGAAATATGGATTAATTAGCATCGGTGGTTCCGAAGAATTTATGATTCAAAAGTACCCTGTTAAATTTATTTTTAGCGATTTGTTTCTAGTCTTCTTTACGGTGATGATTATAAGTGTTATTACCGGATGGCTAACATCAGCTCAAAGTAAAAATGCAAGTGAGTCTATAAAAGATAGTATATCGTAGATTGTATTAAGTATTATGATTATAAAGAAACTATATCTATAGACTACAAATTTCATTAATTAATAGAACCGATTGTTTCGTTAAGCTTTCTAAGGCTTCTTTAATTTTCCAGGATTCTCGATTTCTTCTTTCCACATAATTAGAAATACTGCGGATTTGAATACAAGGGATATTCATTTTCATCGCTACATAAAATACAGCAGCACCTTCCATACTTTCTACTTGCGGACTACATTGCATATTCGTTTTTAAGATGCTCGCTTCATTGCCATGTACTTTGTTAACTGTAATGCCACGTACTTGCTTAAGTTGTGCTAAGGCATTTATTTCTGGCAATATTGGCGCTTTCAATTCTCCCCACTCAAATGGGAAATCATCATGCGTTTGTAGTCCTAATTGTATTAACGATAAAAACTCCTCTCCATCTTCAGCACCCATCTCCGAAAAAAGTTCTTTACGTACCCAAACTACTTCTCCTAAATTAATAGTACGATCGAAACTGCCTGCAATGCCTATATTAATTACATAATCATAGGTATTCTGAAGTAATACTTTAGTGAGTTCAAAGGTTGTATTAATCATGCCAACACCCGTAACTAAAAAATCTATTGAAGAAATTTCATTAGCCATTAAAGTGGCTTTTAGTCCCTTTAACTCATGTTCGGTAGCTGCTACAATTAGTATTTTCATTGAATATTTAAAATACTAAGTTAATCACTAAAACATGATTGAGGAAATGTTGTTATTGAATTTGATTGCGCAACAATCGTATATTTGTACTTCAAGATCTTAAAATGATATATATCACTAGAAAAGAGCATTTTAATGCAGCTCACAAGCTGTTCAAAGAAGAATGGTCGGATGAACAGAACTTAGCTGTTTTCGGGAAATGTTCAAATCCGAACTGGCATGGGCACAACTATGAGCTGTTCGTGACGGTTAAGGGAGAGATCAATCCAGAAACTGGTTTTGTTATCGATCTTAAAATATTGAGAGACATTATGAACGAGCAAGTGATTGATAAACTCGATCATCAAAACATAAATTTAGATGTTGATTTTATGAAAGGCAAAATGGCTTCGACAGAAGTGCTTGCTAAAGAAATATGGAATCAACTTGTAGAACGAATAACTAAAGAAGGTGCAATTTTACATTCGGTGAAATTGTATGAAACAGAAAATAACTTTGTAGAATATTTTGGATAAAATGAAAAATCACAATAACATGACTGAAGAAAACGAGATGGATGGTTACCGCAAAATCGATAACTATAATCTTGATAAAATTGAAACCTTAGCGAAAAGCTATTCCTCTATACTATCTGATTTAGGTGAAGATCCAACCCGAGAAGGCATACTTAAAACTCCTGAACGTGTAGCAAAAGCAATGCTTTTTTTAACACACGGTTATGATGTAGATCCTGCTGAAATATTACGTTCGGCAATGTTCAAAGAAGATTACTCACAAATGGTGATTGTAAAAGACATCGAGATTTACTCTTTATGTGAGCATCATCTTTTACCATTTTTTGGTAAAGCACATATCGCTTATATTCCGAAAGGACATATAGTTGGTTTAAGTAAAATTCCTAGAGTGGCCGATGCTTTTGCACGTAGACTGCAAGTACAAGAACGTTTAACAAATGAAATTCGCGATTGTATTCAAGACACGTTAAACCCAGCTGGTGTTGCAGTTGTTATTGAATGTAAACATCTTTGCATGAGTATGAGAGGAATTCAAAAACAAAACTCTGTTACCACTACTTCAGCGTTTACCGGTGCTTTCGAAAACGAAAAAACTCGTTCTGAATTTATGCGGTTAATTACCTCAAGTTTAGATTAAATCAAACTTTCCCCCTTAAATAAAAAAAGCCCAGTATGACTACTAGGCTTTTTTTATTTTATACGATGTAATAATAAGTATAGAAGTAATGACAGACTGCTCCTCCAACAACAAAAAGGTGCCACAGTTCATGGAATCCTTTGTTTGGTTTTACCTTATCCATGTGATAAACCCATGAACCAAAAGTATAAAACATCCCTCCACCGAAAAGTAAAAAGAGTGCATTAAAAGGTAACTCTATATAAAGTGTTTTTACTCCTAACACTACCATCCAACTCATCGCTAAATACAAATACAGCGATTGCTTATGATGCATCATTCTGCCTGTTAATTTAGAGAACACTCCAAACACTACAATCCCCCATTGTAAAACTAATAAGGTCCAAAACACCCAACCCGTATACAAAGCAATTAATGTTGGCGTATATGTTCCTGCAATCATTAAGTAAATACTCGCATGATCTATCTTCCTCCAGAACTTAATGCCCGCATCGGTTTTAGGAATTCCGTGATATAAACCACTTGCCGCAAAAAGCATCACAAAACAGATTGAATACAATACCGAAGAAAATTCTCCCAGTGGTGTACTCGCTTTCATAAACAGAAAATAACCGGCAGGTATTCCTGCAATTGCAGGGATAATATGTGTTAAGAAATTAGCAGGTTCGCGGATGACTCTTTTCATTCTTCTCCTTCTTCTTTTTCTTTATTGATTTTATTAAACAATTGATCCATGCGTGAAACATATTCCATAGAATCGTCTAAGAAAAATTCTAAGTGTGGAACAATACGCGCTTGGTTGCGAATGCGCTCACCAAGTTTGTAACGAATCTCTTTTGTTTGTGATTTTATTTCCGCTAATAATTGTTCTTTATTGGCTGAGTTAAATAAGCTCAAGTAAATACGTGCTACCGATAAGTCTGGAGAAATTCTCACCATTGTTATCGTTACAATTGTATTGCCGTGAAACGATAATCCTTCTCGTTGAAATATTTCGCTTAACTCTTTTTGAATTACTCGCGAAAACTTTTGTTGTCTTTTCGATTCCATTTTTCTATCCTATCAAGTAGTGACGTTGTCTTTCATATACAACGCTAGCTCTTCAGCTGTCCATTTATCTTCTAATTTAATCATCTGTGAAGCATCTGCAAATACAGGTGGCTTCGACTTTAAAGTAACGCGTATATAGTGATGGTTATATACCCCTAATGCTATATAACATGGTTTAATATCGCCATGTTCTAAAAATCTTTTCTTTGCGCGCACATACAAATCAAAATCGGCTGCTTGTATGCGTTCATCATAAAGGCCTAATAAATCTAAGGCTCTACGCGTAAACACTACACTATTTCCAACAAAACCTTCAATACATTTGTTTCCAAATTGTTGGTGTCTTGCTTCCGAAAACTTCTCCCAGTTTCCATACATCAATTGATGCATTAAACGGAAACTCCACTCCGAACGATTAAAAAAGGAAATGATATTTTTAATACGTTTCCATCTTCTGCCATATTCCTTCGTCACTTCTTTGCTCTCCAATCGCTCAATTCCACAAACGGTGGCTACATCCAAAGCATTCGCTTTCATAGCCTCCAAAATATGCTTATCCCAGTTCGGGGCAACGGTAATGTCATTGTTTAAAAAGGCAAAAACATCATACTTCGCTGCTTTAATGCCTTGGTTTTGGGTATATGGATAGGAATAGTTGGCATCGTTCTCAATCACGATCGCTCCATTTTCTTTAAAAAACTCCCTCGTACCATCGGTAGAATTATTATCAATGATGATTAATTCATAGGGGTGATGGGTGTACTTTTTAAGGTATTCTAAAAATATCTTGTTAATGGCCAATTGGTTATGTACGGCCGTTATTATACTTATCATATACAAAAACAAAGATACTATTCTAATTATCTTCTACGTATTGAAATAATTGTATTATTTTGCATTTAATTCATGAAAACCTATTTTAAACTACTTGCCTTTGCACGACCACTTAACCGTTTTGTGCCTAAATATGCCGTATTAGCGGTATTGGCTGTCATATTCGGTTTGGTTAACTTCTCCCTATTAATTCCTCTATTGAATGTAATTTTCGAGAAGGTTGAAACTACCAAAGTAGTTACCGAGCCTAGCTTTAGCATGAACATCGATTATGCTAAGCATCTCTTCGATTATTATTTCTACAAAATATACTCCTCATATGGCCAAAGTGGTGCGCTACAATTCGTGTGTGTCATCATCATCACTTCGGTGTTTTTCGCCAATTTATTTAAGTATTGGTCGCAACGTGTTATGACGAACATGAGGACTTACGTGGTGAAAAATATTCGCGAAAGTTTATACCTCAAAATTACCAACTTACACGTAGGCTATTTTCACGATCAACGTAAAGGCGATATCATGTCGAGCTTATCGAATGATGTGAACGAAATAGAAAGTTCGGTGGTAAG
>CAJBVG010000143.1 GCA_903958995.1 uncultured bacterium
GTTGCAACGAACGATAGTGATGTAGATGCAGGATCAGTATTAACGTTCTCATCAATTAGTACAACGAAAAAAGGAACACTCGTATTGAATTCAAACGGAGGATATACTTATACTCCAAGCTTGAATGCAAACGGATTAGATACCTTAACGTATAAAGTATGTGATAATGGAACACCAACATTATGTGATACTGCAATCTTAGTTATTACCATCAATCCAGTAAACGACAAACCAGTTGCAGTTGACGATACAAAATCAACAAACGAAGATGTCGCAACAACAGGAACAGTAGCAACAAATGATAGTGATGTAGATGCTGGAAGTATCTTGACATTCTCAACTATCAGTACTACTTCTCATGGAACGTTAGTGTTGAATTCAAATGGAGGGTACACGTATACACCATCACTAAACTTTAACGGACTAGATACCTTAACGTATAAAGTATGTGATAACGGAACACCGACACTTTGCGATACAGCAATCTTAGTAATTTCAGTTACTTCAGTGAACGACAAGCCTATTGCAATTGATGATTCTAAATCAACTAATGAAGATCAACCAACATCAGGAACAGTAGCGACAAACGATAGTGATGTAGATGCAGGGACAGTATTAACGTTCTCTACAATCACATCTACGAATAACGGAACATTGGTATTAAATAGTGATGGTAGTTATACTTATACTCCAAGTTTGAACTTTAATGGACTTGACACCTTAACGTATAAAGTATGTGATAATGGAACACCAATATTATGTGATACTGCAATCTTAGTGATTACAGTAAATTCGGTGAATGATGCTCCAATTGCAGTGAACGATACGGTATTAATGTTAAATAGTACTTCAAGTAAATTAGTTACTGTATTAGCGAATGATACTGATGTAGATAATGCACTAGATTTAACGAGTGTTATTATTCAGTCGAATGCAAAACATGGTAATGCAGTTGTAAATGCCACAACAGGTGTAGTAACCTATACTCCAACATTGGGATATGTTGGTAAGGATACTTTAACATATTCAATGAAAGATATTTTAGGATTATCATCGAATATTGCAAACGTATTTATAACAATTCCTGCAAATCAAATTGCTGCTATAAATGATGACTTTAGTTCAACTCCAATAAATGGAGCTAAGGGTGGAGTTGTTGGCAATGTGTTATTAAATGACTCATTAAATAACAGCTTATTAATTACTCCAAGCGAAGTGAATATTACTTTATTAACAAATGGAGGATTAACATCAGCTGTATTGGATAATTTAGGAAATCTTGCAATATCGGCTGGAACATTTGAAGGAACATATAACTTGACATATAGTATATGTGAAGTAGCTAATCCTTCTAATTGTAGAACTGCAACTATTACTGTTGTAGTTGGAAGAGGACTTCAAATTTCAACTACCTCAATTTGTAGAAATGATGTTCCTTATTTAGCTTATACTATTACACCAAACTTTATTCCTAATTCGTCAAATGAAGTAAGTATTACTTGGTTAAATGGAGATGGAACTTCATTAAATCCACCTGTTGTATATACAGGATTGACACAATCGGGTGAGTTATTATGGCCTGGTGCTGTGTTAGATAATTTAGGAAATCCAATAGATTGGCCAGGATGGTATACTCAAAATGGTCAATGGATACAAGGTGCAGATGGGTTTGAAAAAACAAGACCAAGTTCAATTATTAAAGTAACTATTAATCCAACAGATTCGGTAGTGGCAAATTATCCACCAGCTACTCCAAACTGTAATAGCAATCCTCATAATTTTGCACCAGTTGCATTGAAAGACTCGGTGACTATTATTGAAGACACACAAGCAATTGGAACGGTAGCAACAAACGATTCGGATTTAGAAGGAGGAGTATTGAGCTTTAGTTCAATAACAACTACCCAACATGGATCTATAACATTTAATGCAGATGGTTCTTACATTTATACACCGAATGCATTCTATAATGGAAAAGATACATTAACCTATAAGGTATGTGATAATGGTACACCTGTATTATGTGATACTGCAATTTTAGTAATCACAATAAATCCAGTAAATAATAAACCAATCGCTGTTGATGATGCGAATTCAACAGACGAAGATCATTCTGTAAATGGAACTGTAGCAACTAATGATACAGATGTAGATGGAGATCAACTAGTGTTCTCATTAATCGCTACAACTACTCATGGCACAGCTACATTTAATGCAGATGGAACGTATGATTATACACCAGTAGCAGATTTCCATGGTAATGATACTTTAACTTATAGCGTATGTGATAATGGAACACCAAGTTTATGTGATACTGCTATATTAGTGATCACAGTAAATTCTATAAATGATGCACCGATTGCAATAAATGATACCACTACAACTGCTATCAATACTGCAGTTAGTGTAAATGCAAAAACAAATGATTATGATGTTGATGCTGACGAATTAACGTATACATTCTCAAACCCAAGCAATGGTTCAATTGTAAATATGGGATTAGGGAATGTTGAGTATACACCAATACATAACTTTATTGGAAGAGACAGCTTAATGTATATTGTATGTGATAATGGTGTGCCATCATTATGTGATACCGCTTATGTGTTTATTGATGTAGTTGGAAATCCAAACACTGCACCAATTGCATTGATTGATTCATTCACAACACCAGAGAATTTTACCATGACTGAAAGTGTTGCATTAAATGATATGGATCCTGAAAATGACCCATTAACATTTACATGGTTAACACAACCAACGCATGGTACATTTAGTATGTCGGCAGATGGAACATTTATTTATACACCTACACTTGATTATATAGGTGTTGATAGTTTCAAATATGTAGTTTGTGACAATGGAACGCCAAGTTTATGTGATACGAATACTTGTATAATTACTGTAGTGAATACTCCTAAGCCATCTATTGGTGTAGCGTTACATGTAGAAGAACCAGTTACAGTAACTACAGAGACTTACAATATTACATACGATGTAACATTAACTAACTATGGTGATGTTGACTTGGAAAATGTTAGGGTAACAGAAAACCTTGCGAATGTATTTGTAGAGCCAGGATTGTATAGCATAGTGTCTATTACACCAAGTGAGGGAATGGCTATTAATCCAAACTTCGATGGGAATACCAACAGAGAATTACTTGATGCTACCAATAGTTATTTAGCGGTTGGAGAATCTAGAGTAATAAAAATTAAATTATTGGTTACTCCTAATCTACCAGTAGTAACGTATGTAAATAAAGTAACTGCATTTGGTGACATGATTTACGGGGACTCTACAGTGACTGACGAGTCGGTTGCTGGATTAAATGCAGATCCAAATGGAGATGGTAACCCAAGTGAAGCATCAAATACTGAATTGCCATTAACACTATTTGTACCAACAGGATTTTCGCCTGACGGTGATGGCGTAAACGATGGATTCGTAATCAAGGGAATTGAAAACTATCCTCAAAACTCATTGTCAATCTTCAATCGTTGGGGAAATAAAGTTTATGAACAATCTCCATATGATAACAGTTGGGGCGGAGGAACTAAAAATGCAAGTGGATTAGTGTTGAGTAATGGAACACTTCCAAATGGAACATACTTCTACGTACTTGATTTCGGAGTGCCATCAGTAAAACCAGTAACAGGATATATAGTAATTAAAAAATAAAAAAAATGCAATTAATTAAAAAAATTGGTTTAGCTACTTTAATGTTGCTTTGCTTGTTGAATACTAAACAAGCAATGTCGCAAAGCGAACCTATGTTTAGTCAATACACCTTTAATGAAATATTCATTAACCCAGCCTATGCTGGATCTCATGAAGCATTGTCGTTTTCTTCTGTATTTAGAAAGCAATGGGTGAACATTGAGGGTGCGCCAACTACAAAGACTTTTACAGCGCATTCGTCGTTGTTTAAGAGTAAAGTTGGTTTAGGATTTACTGCTTATCAAGATCAAATTGGAGTGTCATCTCAAACAGGTTATTTCTTAAACTATGCTTTCAGAATTAAACTTAATAAAGGAACACTTTCATTAGGAATGCTCGGAGGATTTAGTGGTTACCAAGAACGTTTAACAGATATCAAAACCAATGATGCTGGAGATACAAAATTCTCATCAAATACTCCAATGGTATTTGCTCCAAACTTCGGTTTTGGAACTTATTATTATACGAAGAGATTTTACTTTGGAGTTTCTGTACCTAGAATGATTACCAATAAATTAGTTGTAAATCAATATGGAGTAGTAGAGCGTGTAGATGGATCGTTGAATAAAGAAGCACTGCATTATTTTGTAGCTACTGGTTTCATATTTGATGTTAATCCATTAGTTAAACTTCGACCATCAATGATGATTAAGGCTGTTCAGAATGCTCCAATTGAATATGATGCTAACTTGTCTGCTTTATTATTAAACAGTATATGGCTTGGTGGAGGCTATCGTTCAGGCGATTCATGGAATTTGCTTACTGCAATTCAAGTCAACAATCAGTTACGTATTGGTTATTCATACGATTATACCATTACAAAATTGAAAGATTTTGCTGGGGGATCACATGAGTTCTCGATGAACTATGTTTTAAAATACAGCTCTAAGAAAATCACTTCACCTCGTTATTTTTAAATTATTGTAATGAAAAAAATTATATCAATTTTATTTTTTGTTTTTTTTACTTCAGCATCTTTTGCTCAAATTATATTAGGCTTCGCCGAGAATAAGTATAAGAATTTAAATTATACCGATGCGATACCCATCTATAAATATTATATTAACAAGAAAGATAGTTCGAATACAGAAGTCATACGTAAGTTGGCTAACTGTTATCGACTAACTAATCAATCTGAATTAGCAGAACCATTATATGGCAAATTGACAAAGTCGAATCCGGAGTGGAGCGATATTGTGAACTATGCCGAGATGTTAATGATGAATAAAAAGTATGATGTTGTTTTTAGGTATGTTAATACACCAGAGATTGCCGCTAAAAATGAACCTCGTTTGCAGAAAATTTCGAATTCAATTCAACATCTAAATGATTTAGCATCTGCTGATACTGGGAATATACGTATTTCACTATTGCCATTTAATTCTAAAGAATCGGATTTTTCGCCAGCATTTTTTGGTGATGGAATTATTTTTTCAAGCACAAGATTGTCTGCTGATTTTGTTCAACGCAATCACACCTGGACTGATAAAAACTTTACAAATCTATTTATTAGCAAGGCTAGCGATAATTACAAAACTACACACAAGTTCGCCAAAAAATTAAAATACAAATATAACTATGGTCCAGCAACCTATAATGATAGATATAGGGTGCTTTATTATACGTTGAATAATCCCAAGAAAAAATCTAAGACAGGTTTTAAAAATCTTAGAATTCTATCGGCAACATATAACGTAGAAAAAAACAAGTGGGTAAAAACAAATTTATTCCCTTTTAACTCTGCTGATTATGCGTGTACACATCCATCTATAAATCCTGAAGGCTCAAAATTATATTTTAGTTCAGATA
>CAJBVG010000144.1 GCA_903958995.1 uncultured bacterium
AATATGTGTATGATAAACCAGAAGGGTTTAAGTTGTTGATCAAATTAGATGCATCAAACATACTTACAGAAAAAGTACTTGGATCATATGAATCTACATCGATAAACTCACCTGCTCCTTTTCCTAATTTAGTACGAATATTTTTCGCAAACTCTGTAGTTGAAGAGTTGTATGCATTTTGAGTTGCTAATACAAAAGAAGTATCGCTTAATAACGTTACGTTACCTGAAGATACATCAATAGTTTTTCCTGTAATATCAATACCTGTTTCATCTAATCTCAAATATGAGTTTTGTTGTTGACGCATTAAACTCCATAAACCTCTAGGGCCTAAACGGTATCTGCTTTCAATACGTTGTTCGTATTCAATACCTACTTGAATCGCATGCCCTTTTAAATCGGCAGATGCCATTGCAGTTACTCTGTATTGATCACGATTGTTTACATCGTATAAGTTTGAAATAGTACCAGGAGAATTGAATAATCCACCATATATTGATTGTGGACCACCACCATTTAATATACCTGTTAATGCATTAAAACCAGAGAAATTAGAATAGTTAAATGCTGAGATTTCTCCACCAGCTTGTTGCTGATCGATATAATCTAACAAGTTCGTGTTATAAACTGCGATGTCTGGATTTGATGACCCATTTGCAGAGAATGCATATGCAGTATCAATTTTACCACCAGTACTTCTAAATCTATAATTTGAACGAGTATATAATTTACCATCACTACCTAATAAAGTATCTACTTTTTGGTCAGCATTCACATCAAATGAACCAACAAAGTCAGCTTTTGATGAAGTGAATTTACCTACATGACCATATTTGAAGAAATTGTCTTTATGGTTTACATCTTCTTGAACTGAATAGTCTCTAGAGAAATCTGCTTGAATTGTATAATAAGCATTTTTTAATAATGACTTTGATTCTTCTGATGCTTGGTTGAATTTTTGAGTATAACGTCCGAATACACGATAGTTCGTTCTTGTGAACAAGCCATTGTTTTCTGAGTTAAATAACATGTTACCTCTATTGTAAACACGTTGACGTTGTGTAGTACCAGAGAAACCTAAGGCAAAAGTGTTATTCAAGTTTGGTTGATAATCTAAACGTAAATTGAAATTCAAGTTTCTGTTTTCGTTATCATCTTGATTTTTTACTTTATCAATATTGCTATTAGTAGCAAAATTTGCAGTAGGAACTCTTTTGATACCTGTAATATCAGTATCATTTTGAGTTTGCAAAATATATTGTGCAGGATTCTTTTTCAAGTATTCAGTGTAATCTGATTTACCTTTGTAAGCACCTACATAAGATGGGTTCTGATCGCGTTTTGTTTCTAATTCCGCAGAAGCGAAGAAACCAATTAATGAACGCTCAGATTCTGTTCCTTTGTTTTTAACTACAAGTGGACCACTAAGATTACCACTTACTAAATTGTAACCGTAACCATCTAAAAATTCAGATGTCGCAGCTTCAATTCCTCCATTGAATTTCTTCGATGGACCTTTTGTTGTAATGGTAACGATTCCACCTGTTGCATCACCATATTGTGCTGGGATACCACCTGTAATTACCGAGATCTGTTCAATTGCACCTTGTGGCAAGTTTGTTGTTCCTCTTACTTTAACACCATCGATATAGTAATCGTTGGCATCCGTACGTGAACCTTTCACACTTAACGCTGCACCTTCGTCTGCTTGGTATACACCGGCAGTAGTTGATACTAAAGAGTTGATGTTACGTGTAGGTAACTTTACAATCTCTTCGGCATTTAAACTTCCACCTGCAGAAGTGTTGTCGATCTCGATCAATGGTTTCGCGTATGCTGATACGGTTACCTCTGAAAGGTTTCGAGCGTTAGAGCTCATGTCTGGGTTCAAATACGTTTGTTTGTTAGAAGTAATGATTACACCACTTACAACACGTTCGTTGTAATTAATGATCTTTACTCGAACATCGTACTTACCTGGAGGGATAGGTTTGATAACAAAATTGCCATCAAAGTCCGATTGCTGTGCAGCAACTTGAGAACCATTCGATTCTACAATTACTACTGCAAACGGAATCCCCTCTTTTGTCTTTGCGTCTTGTACCTTACCACGTAATTCTCCTGCACCACTCTGTGCAAACAAAGAACCACTGTAGGCAATAGATAACAAGATTAAGAATGCGTAGAACTTTCTCATCATAAAATTGATCTAAGGGTTTTTAAATTATAATAATTATAAAGATAATCGTTAAAAAACGTTAATTCCAAATAAAAGTAAGATTATTGTTACAGTTTATTAACATATTCCAAACACCAGACTTTATTTTTTTCGTTTTCAATTACTTACAAGAAAAAATCCTTGTTAAGTAGCTTTTGAGCTAATACGAGGGATATTTTATGATAAGACTCAGTTGTCCAACCTGCTATATGACTTGTCAAAATAACTCGTTTTGACGCTATCAATTTCCTATACCACTCTTGTTCATCGTGTTGCAAATGATTAATCCTTTCATTTTCCAACACATCTAAGGCAACTCCTAATACCTTGCCAGTTTCTAACGCAACAACTAAATCTGACGTTTTTATGACTTTACCCCTTGAGGAATTAATTAAAAAGGGCTTTTTGGCTAGTGTATCAAGAAAGTGACAATTAATCATGTGACTTGTTTCTGACGAAAGGGGAATATGCAAACTGATGATATCAGCTTCGGCTTTTAGTTCATCTATAGACACTTGCTGTGCATAGTTGTCTGAAAAATTAGACAAATACTTATCGTATGCAATCACTTTCATTTCAAACCCAGACAATTTCTTAGCTAAGGCTTTCCCCGTGTTTCCATAACCAATAATGCCTATGGTTTTTCCTTTCAACTCAAAGCCTCTATTCTCTTCGCGAAGCCAAACACCATTACGAATTTCAGCGTCAGCTATCGAAATATTTCTACCAAAAGTTAATAGCATTCCGATGACATGTTCTGCTACGGCATCTCTATTCCCTTCCGGGGCATTATACAATATGATTCCTTTAGCATTAGCTAAAGTCTCATTGATATTATCCATGCCTGCGCCTGCTCGAGCAATGATAAACCCTTTGGGCATTGCATTGATTATCTCTTCATCGATAAAGAATTTCGAGCGCACTACAAGTACATCAAAGTTTGATAGGAGGTCTATCAACTGAGATTTACTTAGCTCATACAGCTCAGTAATTGTATGCCCCTCGGCAATCATCTTCTCTTGAAAGATCGGATGAACTTCATCTACAATTAATATTCTCATTGATTTTGAATTAGCTTAGTAAGGTCCACAAAGTCTTGTACACTCAAGCGTTCCGCACGTAAATCAAATACTGGATTTGTAATAATATCGGATTTTAAATAAGATCTTAATGCATTACGCAAAGTCTTTCTGCGCTGATTAAATCCCATTTTTACTATACTCTTAAACAATTTTGGATCTACACCTTGAAACACATCATCTGTTCGTCGAACTGCTTTAATTACACCCGACTTCACTTTTGGTGGGGGATTAAAAACTCCTGGAGCAACTGTAAACATGTATTCTACGTGGTAGTATGCTTGAATAAGTACACTCAAAATACCGTATTCTTTTGAACCCGGTGCAGAGGCTATTCGTTCAGCTACTTCTTTCTGAAACATCCCTACAACTTCATTCACAACATCAACATAATCCAATGCATGAAATAATATTTGTGAAGAAATATTATAAGGGAAATTTCCTATAATACTAATGTGCTCCGCCCCTGAGAATACTGTATCTAAAGATAATTTCAAGAAATCTCCTGAAATAATTTCTCCAGCTAATTGAGGATATTTATTTTCAAGATAAGTGATGGATTCTCTATCAATATCAATCACTTTTAGATGAATATTTTTGTCTAAAATTATAAAATCGGTTAGAATACCCATCCCTGGACCAACTTCAATTACATATTTTTTTTGATCGCTTGGAGCAAGTCCCGCAACAATCTTCTCTGCTATTCTATTATCGGTAAGAAAATGTTGACCGAGATGCTTCTTCGCACGTACTTGCATATTCATAGGTTTAATATTACTGACAATTTTAGTTAATTTGCGCAGATAATGAAAAAATAGAATTACAACATGTCTGAACATCATAAAATTAAAATAGGAGTAAGTTTAGGGGATATCAACGGAATCGGAATTGAGGTACTGTTGAAAACCGTAATAGACACTCGTATTACAGACCTTTGTGAGATAATCGTCTACGGTTCTTCAAAGGCAACTTCTTTTCACCGAAAACTTTTAGGTATACAAGATTTTAGTTTCAATATTATTAATGAAGCTAGTCAGAGTAACCCTAAACGTGCTAATTTAATTAACTGTTGGCAAGATGAGGTGAAGATTGACATTGGCGTTTCTACTGAAACGGCAGGTAAATATTCGTACTTAGCTTTACAAAAAGCGGCCGAAGATTTAAAAAACGGTAAAATTCAAGGTTTAGTTACTCTACCGATTAATAAGCACAATGTTAAGCAAGCGGGATTTGAATTCCCAGGCCATACAGAATACTTACAATCGCTTACAGAGATGACTGAGTCGATGATGTTGATGGTTAACGACCATTTGAAAGTAGGTTTTGTAACAGGACACGTCGCATTAAAAGATGTAGCTCATTCCATCACACAAGAGAAAATATTACATAAGCTAACCGTATTAAATGACTCTTTAAAACAAGATTTTGGCATTCGTAAGCCTAAGATTGCTGTTTTGGGATTAAATCCACATGCAGGAGATAGCGGCGCCATTGGACACGAAGAGGAAAAAACGATTATTCCGGCTATAGAGAAAGCGAATCATAAGGGAATTTTAACGTTTGGTCCATATTCAGCCGACGGATTCTTTGGTAATCATAAGTATTCGCAGTTTGATGGAGTATTGGCGATGTATCACGATCAGGGCTTAATTCCTTTTAAAAGCTTATCGTATGAAGAGGGCGTAAACTTCACTGCTGGGCTTCCTTTTGTTAGAACTTCACCGGCTCATGGCACGGGTTATGACATCGCAGGGAAGAACATTGCTTCGGAATCATCCTTTAGAGAAGCGATCTATAAAGCACTTGATATTATACGAAAACGAGCTGAATTCGAAGAAATAAATGCCAATCCTTTGAAAATCCACAAGTTGTCGAGAGATCGAGGAGAATAGGTTTTTAAAAAAATCATTGCCATTTACAATTAGTTTTTATACATTTGCAGGCTCTTAAAAATTAGAAATGAACAGGCTGAAATCGTTTTCAATCCCGTTTACTAGCTTAAAAAACGGTAAACATCAGTTCGATTTTAAGATTAATGATTCGTTCTTTACGGAATTTGAGTATTCTCCTATTAAAAAAGCCGATTTATCGGTTGAAGTAGAGTTTAACAAGCAAGAAACGATGTTTGTGTTAGACTTTGTGATTAAAGGAGAGATTGAATTGACTTGTGATCGTTGCAACGAAGAATATAAAAGTCCCTTTCACTGTAGTGATCGGTTAATTTTTAAATTCGGAGAAGAAAGCGAAGTAGAAACAGAAGAAATTGTGATTCTTACCCGCTCGGAGCACGAAATTAACCTTGCGAGTCATTTGTATGAATTCATAATAGTAGCCATCCCATTTGTGCATATGCACGTTGATAATGAAGATGGAAGTTTGGGTTGCAACCCTGAAACCATTGCCATACTTAAGCGATTAAGTTTGAAAGAGGAAGAAGAAGAGCAAGGACCAGACGTAACAATCGACCCAAGGTGGGAAGCATTGAAGAAGTTAAGAGATAATTAATAGATAATAAATTTTTGAGCCATGCCACATCCTAAACGTAAGATCTCGAAATCGAGAAGAGACAAGAGAAGAACTCATTATAAAGCAGTTGCATCTGCTCTAGTAGTTTGTCAAACTACAGGTACTGTGCATATGCCACATCGTGCATATACAGTTGACGGGAACTTGTACTACAAAGGCAAGATGATCGTAGAAAACGCTGCTAACTAAAAAAACACAATTCATGAGAATCGGTATAGATATCATGGGTGGCGATTTTGCTCCCAAGGCTACGGTCTTAGGAGCAATTTTAGCTTATAAGGAAATCCCGTCCGATTGCCGAATTGTGCTAATTGGAGACCAACAGGCTGCTTTATCGCTTTTAGCGGAAGCAGGTATTCCTGCTGATCATTTCGATTTTGTGCATACCGAAGAGGTTATCGAGATGGGTGAACACCCTGCTAAAGCCCTTACCCAAAAACAAAAATCAAGTATTGCAGTAGGTTTTTACCTATTGAAAGAAGGTAAAATTGATGCTTTTGCGAGTGCTGGTAATTCTGGTGCTATGCTAGTGGGCTCAATGTTTAGCGTAAAGGCAATTCCAGGCATGAGCCGCCCGGCAATTTGTACTTATATTCCTAAGGAACATGGTGGTTTTGGCGTAATGTTAGATGTTGGAGCAAATGCCGATTGCAAGCCAGAAATGTTATTGCAATTTGGAGTATTAGGCTCTATGCTAATGGAAACCGTATTTAATACTAAAAACCCTAAGGTTGGGTTGCTAAATATTGGCGAAGAAGCAGAAAAAGGAAGCATCTTAACTCAAGCTACTTACCCACTTTTTAAAGATTCAAAAGACATTAATTTCATCGGAAATATTGAAGGCAGAGATTTGTTTAACGACAAGGCTGATGTGATTGTTTGCGATGGATTTACAGGAAACATTGTATTGAAATTAGCGGAAACTTTCCACGACTTAACCGTTGGTAAAGGAATGCACAATGAATTTTTTGAGCGTTTTAATTACGAGAATTATGGAGGAAGCCCAGTTTTAGGGGTTAATGCTCCGGTTGTAGTAGGTCATGGTATTTCCAACGATATTGCAATCAAAAATATGATTTTACTATGTAAAGAGATGGTTCAATCGAAGCTCACTGAAAAAATTAAAGCTCGATACAACTAGTATTTTCAATAAAAAATTTATATTTAATCCCGCAATAATCCCGCGGGATATTTTTTTTAAATAGAATGGGCAACACCAAAACTCTCGCAGCAATTACTGCCGTAAACGGATACGTTCCAGATTACATTCTCACTAACGCTGAGTTAGAAAAATTGGTTGACACTACGGATGAGTGGATACAATCTCGTACAGGAATTCAAGAAAGAAGAATTTTAAAAGGCGAAGGTAAAGGCACATCAGACATGGGTGCAGAAGCCGTGAAAGGCTTACTAGCCAAGCGTGGCATCGATGCATCTGAAATTGATTTATTGATTTGCGCAACTACTACACCCGACTTACAATTTCCAGCAACAGCTAATATTATTACCGATAAAGTGGGTGCAAAAAATGCATTCGGCTTCGACATTAATGCTGCTTGCTCTGGTTTTATATATGCATTAACTACCGCTTCGAAATACATTGAAAGTGGAACCTATAAAAAAATAGTAGTAGTGGGTGGCGATAAAATGTCATCTATAGTAAACTACGAAGACCGCACCACTTGTATTATTTTTGGTGATGGTGCTGGAGCAGTATTGTTAGAACCTAGCACAGACGATAATGGTATACAAGATGCAATTTTGAAAAGTGATGGTTCTGGTAGAATTCATTTACATCAAAAAGCTGGTGGCTCTGCAAAACCTGCTAGTCACGAAACCATTGATGCGAAAGAGCATTTCGTGTATCAAGAAGGGCAATCGGTATTTAAATTTGCCGTAACCAATATGGCCGATGTTTCGGCAGAAATTATGGCACGCAACAACTTAACAGCAGAAACGGTTGCTTGGTTGGTCCCTCATCAAGCCAATAAACGTATAATTGATGCCACTGCAAGCCGCATGGGAGTGGGTCCAGAGAAAGTAATGTTAAATATTCATCGCTATGGGAATACAACTAATGGAACAATTCCATTATGTTTGTGGGAATGGGAAAAACAACTACACAAAGGCGATAATATTATATTAGCAGCATTTGGTGGTGGATTTACGTGGGGGTCGGTGTATATTAAGTGGGCGTACGATAGTTAATATGTTAATGGGATAATATGTTAATATGTTAATGACAAAAAATGATTAACTTAAATTTGAAAATAAAATAAATGGATATGGATATTAAAGAAATACAAGAACTGATAAAGTTCGTCGCGAAATCTGGGGTTAGCGAGGTATCGATTGATCGCAAAGATTTTAAAATTACGATTAAGGCAGCAGGTAATGCACCGATGATGGTAACTACAACTGTTCCGGCAGCGGCAGCAGTTCAACAATTAGCAGCAGCGCCTGTAGCGGCTGCTGCAGCAGCAGCAGCTCCTGCAGCAGCAGAAGAATCAAACTTAATTACTATTAAATCACCAATGATTGGAACGTTCTATCGTTCTTCATCACCTGATAAGGCTTCATTTGTAAATGTTGGCGATGAAATCGGTACAGGTAAGGTGGTTTGTATCATTGAAGCGATGAAGTTATTTAACGAAATCGAATCAGAAATATCAGGTAAAATTGTTAAAATTTTAGTTGACAATGCTAGTCCTGTAGAATACGATCAACCATTATTCTTAGTAGAACCTAAGTAATTTTCGTATTATTTTTTAAACCTTCAACTGATATCATGTTTAAAAAAATATTAATTGCCAATAGAGGCGAAATTGCACTTCGAATTATTAGAACGTGCAAAGAGATGGGCATTAAAACGGTTGCTGTATATTCTACTGCAGACCGCGATAGCTTACATGTACGTTTTGCTGACGAAGCAGTATGTATCGGCCCGGCACCAAGTAAAGATTCATACTTAAGCATCCCGAATTTAATTTCGGCTGCCGAAATAACAAATGCTGATGCTATCCATCCTGGTTATGGATTTCTTTCAGAGAATGCTAAGTTCTCTCAAATTTGTAGAGAATATGGCATCAAATTTATCGGCGCTACACCTGAGCAAATTAATGGCATGGGTGATAAAGCATCTGCTAAAGATACCATGAAAGCAGCTGGTGTACCTACGATCCCTGGATCTGCTGGTTTATTAACTGACGTGAAACAAGGAATTGTAGTAGCAAACGAAATTGGTTACCCTATTATCCTGAAAGCAACTGCTGGTGGTGGTGGTAGAGGTATGCGTATCGTTTGGAAAGATGAAGAATTTGAAGGCGCATGGGATTCTGCTCGTCAAGAAGCAGGAGCTGCATTCGGTAACGATGGTATTTATTTAGAAAAATTTATTGAAGACCCTCGTCATATTGAAATCCAAGTCGTGGGCGATCAATTTGGAAAAGTTTGTCACTTGTCTGAACGCGATTGCTCTATTCAACGTCGCCATCAAAAATTAGTCGAAGAATCTCCATCTCCTTTCATGACTCCAGAGTTACGTAAGAAAATGGGTGATGCAGCTATTATTGGTGCACAAGCCGTGAACTATGAAGGAGCTGGTACTATTGAATTCTTAGTAGATAAACACCGTAACTTCTATTTCATGGAGATGAATACTCGTATTCAGGTTGAGCATCCAGTTACAGAAGAAGTAATCAATTACGATTTAATTAAAGAACAAATAAAAGTAGCAGCAGGAATTCCAATCTCAGGCAAAAACTACGAACCAACTATGTTTGCCATAGAGTGCCGTATTAATGCTGAAGATCCTTGGAATAACTTCCGCCCTTGTCCAGGTAAAATTACTCACTTCCACTCCCCAGGTGGGCATGGAGTGCGTGTAGATACACACGTTTATGCTGGTTATATGATTCCGTCAAACTACGACTCGATGATTGCAAAGCTTATTTGTGTGGCACAATCACGCGACGAAGCTATTTGTACCATGGAGCGTGCATTAAGTGAATTTGTGATTGAAGGTGTGAAAACCACTATCCCATTCCACTTGAAGCTGATGAAAGACCCTAATTTTAGAGCAGGGAATTTCACTACAAAATTCTTAGAAACATTCGACTTTACAGAATAATCAAAAGCGGGCTTCGGTCCGCTTTTTTTGTTTAAATTTGACATCACATTATGGCAAGTTTTTTAGAAAAATTCAAAAGTGCAGCTGATCCCAATTCGGAGATGTCATTTGTTGATCACCTAGAGTCGCTTCGCTGGCACCTCGTTCGATCTTCTGTAGTTATATTCACACTCGCATTAGTCGCTTTTTTTTATAAGGATATTCTTTTTGATACCATCATCTTCGGACCAAAACGCACCGACTTTTGGACGTACAGAATGCTATGCCAGCTTCAACAGCATTATAACTTAGATGCAGGCTTGTGTATTGATAAAATTAATTTCAGCATCATGAATAATACCATGGCTGGTCAATTTAATTTACACCTTACCGCTTCCTTTTATGTGGGATTTGTAGTAGGCTTCCCTTATTTATTAGTAGAACTTTGGCAATTCATTAAACCAGGATTACATAAGAAAGAAAGAAATAATGCTAGAGGATTAATTTTTTACGGATCCTTCTTGTTCTTATTAGGCATTGCATTTGGGTACTTCATCATCACTCCTATGTCAATAAACTTTTTAGGTAGTTATGTGATTAGTGATGAAATTGTCAATCAAATTACGCTTGACTCATACCTATCAACTGTAGCCATGTTAACGCTTGCAACTGGATTGGTTTTTGAATTACCCATCATCATTTATTTCTTATCGAAAATTGGAATGATGACCCCACAATTCATGAGAAGCAACAGAAGAATTTCATTCTTCTTAATCATATTAATTGCTGCCTTCATTACTCCTACCCCAGATGCACCAACGCTAATGCTCGTTGCAGCACCGTTATACTTCCTATTCGAAATTAGTATTTTCGTTTCGGCTAGAGTACAAAAGAAAAAAGTAATTGAAGATGCAGAGTTTTATTCGAATAATTAAAAAATAATAGATAATGAAAATTGCAATTGGTGGCGATCACGCCGGATTTGAATACAAGCAAATGCTTATCTCGATGTTGGAATCAGATGGACATGAAGTAAAAGATTTCGGACCATTTAATGCCGACTCGGTTGATTACCCTGATTTTGTTCACCCACTAGCTTCTGCAGTTCAAGCGAAGGAGTTCGAATTAGGTATATTGATTTGCGGCAGTGCTAATGGAGTAGCCATTACTGCTAATAAACACGAGAACATTCGTGCAGCAATTTGTTGGGATGTGCCTTTAGCGGCATTAGCTCGTCAGCATAACGATGCAAACGTAGTTTGTATTCCAGCGCGATTTACAACTCCAGAACAAGCACAAGAAATTACGACAACATTTATCAATACTACTTTCGAAGGTGGCCGACATGCTACTCGTGTAAATAAAATTAATTGCTAGATATGAAAAGAATTGCCTTATTCCTCGCTTTTGCAGTTTCGATTGTATGCTCTTATGCACAATCGTTTGATGCAGCTATGCCATTTACTAAAAGCATAGACACTAAAGATTTGTATAAACATCTTAGCATTTTAGCTTCTGATGAATATGAAGGTAGAGAAACCGGTAAAGAAGGTCAACGCAAAGCTTCAGCATACATTCAAAATGAATTCCAAAAGATGGGACTTGTTCCTCCATCGGCAGCGGGATACAAACAAGACATTGCTCTTGGTCAAAAAGTATTAGCCACTCGTAAATTTATCATCAACCAAAAAGAAATGACAATTGGTGATGAATTTAGTGTAGCGAAAGATCGTCTAGCGATTGAAGCATTAAGCAATGAAATTGTATTTGTAGGATATGGAATAACAGAAGGCAATTACAATTCATTTAAAAACATAGACGTTGCCAACAAAGTAGTGGTTGTTCTATCTGGAGAGCCAAAGGTTGATGGTAAATTTTTATTAAGTGCGGATGGTTCAAAAACAAAATGGTCTGACCGAAAAACAAAAATTGAAGCGATTCGTAAACTTAATCCAGGTCTAATCATATACATTGATAATGATTACGACAAATACAAAACCTTTTACAAACATCAGTTAGAGAGTAACGCTTTAACTTTAAGTTACAAATCTAAAATAGCTACGGATGTACCTGTAATTACTGCAGGGAAAAACGTTGCCAATGAATTATTTGCTCCTAATAGAAAATCGTATGATAAAATTATTGAATCATACAGCAAAAACAAAAAAGCAAAAAAATACATCTTACTAAAAAGTACGATACAAGTACAAATAACTTTTATAGAACAAGCAGTAAGTTCAGACAATGTGTTAGCGATGATCCCAGGCTCTACTATTACTGATGAGTATTTATTTGTTACCGCACATTACGATCATATTGGAGTTACCGATGGTAAAGTATTTAATGGTGCAGATGATGATGGTTCGGGAACAGTTTCTTTATTAGAAATTGCGCAAGCATTTATGGATGCGAAAAAAGCGGGATTAGGACCAAAAAGAAATATCATATTTATGGCTGTCTCTGGTGAAGAAAAAGGATTGCTAGGTTCTCAATATTATACCGATCATCCTATTGTTCCATTAGATAAAACTATTGCCGATTTAAACATCGACATGGTTGGACGTATAGATGAAGCGCATCAAAAAGATACCAATTATGTATATATTATTGGCGCGGATAAGTTAAGTTCAGAGTTGAATGAAATCAACGTTCGTGCA
>CAJBVG010000145.1 GCA_903958995.1 uncultured bacterium
TCTTTCATCATGGATTGAAGAATTACTCGTGCTGAAGCGGCTCCAATAACTCCCGATAATATTTTTTCTGTATAAGTAATAACACTTTGATCTGCTTTCTGATTGTCATCAGGAATTTCAAGCTGATTGCGCGTGAAATACTGACTATACAATCGTTTACTTTTTTGATCACCAATAAAACTGGCTAATAATAATCGTAAGTCAACGATGTTTACATTACCCGAACGAATGAACGATTGCTCATAGCTGCTCGAATATTGATCGATATTTACAAAGAGCTCTGCTTGGGGTGCTTCTTGTTCATCTGCTTCTGTGAATAATGAAATTGAAATAAAAGCAAATAAATTAAAAAAGATACTCCAGAAGAAAGCATGAGTAATATGATCAGTAATGGCAACACCAAATAAGTTATGTGGTCGCAACCACGATATTCCAGCAATACCAGATTCTAGAATGGTATTAGGCAATAAGCCAGCAGTAATAAGTGTTGGCATAACCAATGTGAAAAACCAAATGCTTATCCCTAAAACTATACCAACTAAACTAGCTAGTTTGTTTGCACGTTTCCAGTAAATACCAAAAATTACAGATGGTGCAAATTGAGCCACTGCCGTAAAAGAAATTAGTCCAATAGATACTAATGAATATTTCCCAGAAACATATTGATAATACAAATACGATAACAAAAGCAAAAACAAAATTGATATTCTACGAATCAATTTAATACTACGTAAAACCTGATTGAAAAATTTATTTTTTAATACCGGAATACTCAAAATAATCGGAATCAGTATATTATTACTGAACATCGTGCTTAGTGCAATAGTCTCTACAATGATCATTCCTGTTGCAGCAGAAAACCCGCCTAGAAAAACAATCATACTGATACCGTGTGCATTCAATTTTCCCGGCAAACTGAGTAGAGTGTAATCTGGATTGTATGCTTGGCCTTGATAAAACAAAATACCTGCAACAGCGACCGGAATTACTAATAAATTAATGAGTATTAAATATGTTGGGAAGACCCAAATAGCCGTTTTCAAATGAGCATCATCTTTATTCTCAATAACACCTAATTGAAATTGGCGAGGTAGAAAAATGAAGGCAGTAAACGATAGAATACTCATCCCGAACCAAGAAAGATATCCAGATGTTTTTTCAAACGTAAACAGATGTTGCAGCTGCTCATTTTGTTGAATATCAATGCTCGAATAATTCGATAATATATATTTGATGATAAAAATAGCGCCTATAAAGAATGCTATTAATTTCACAATCGATTCAAAAGCAATTGCACTTACTAGTCCACGATGTTTTTCTGAAGCATCAAGTTTTGAAGTCCCAAACAACATGATAAAAAATCCCAAAACGATGGTAACAATAAATGGCTTCCATGTTTGAATAGTTGATATCGACGATATCGGTGTGCTCTGTATACTTAATATGTCAAAGCTATCAGCTATGGCTTTAATTTGTAAGGATATATAAGGAATAATGCCAACAATACATACCACTGCTACAAGTGCACCTATGCTTATGTTTTTTCCATATCGTGCTGATATAAAATCAGCAATACTGGTAATTTTTTGAACTTTAGAAATTTTAATAATTTTCCGATAGAATCCCCAACACAAAGGCATTAGTAAAATCGGACCGACATAAATGGCAAGAAAATCGGGACCACTTATGCTTGCTCTACCAATACTTCCATAGAAAGTCCAGGCAGTACAATATACACCAATAGAAAGTGCATAAACAAAAGGGCTCCAACGATCACTTAAAATCTGCTTTTTTTCCGCAATATATGCTACCACAAAAAGTAGTACCAAATACATCAACGTAATAAAAAGCATTAACCAAATATTCATTGTTTATTTTTTATTAATGATAATCGCGCTAATCACAACAGTGAAAAGCATAACAATGAAAACATATACATATAAAATTGGCATCCCAAAATAAAATATCGACTTATTAAAAGTCGATATCATTGGGAAATTTAAAAGTATGGCTGCTAGAATGCAAACAAAAGCTAGTCGTTGAATTTTTAACCTATTTTTCATAATTAATAGCTCAATTTACTAAATAACAGCCATACCGTTAATAATTATTTAATATCATACTCGCCTGAAAGCGAATAGTAACCAAATACCATTAAACCTCCAGTAATTACTGGCATTAATATAAACGTATAGATTATGGCAGGCACTAAATCTTCCGACTTGTCGCTCATAAATTTAGGGATAGCTTGGTTAACTAATAAATAGTACCCAGCATAGATTCCTAAAGCAATCCATACAAAACCTAATATTCTTTTTAACTGATTCATAATTTCTCTATTTATTATTCTTCAACATGATTCATTTTTTTGTTGATGTAAAGCATTCCGATTACGAAACATACACCAGCAACAATAATTGGATACCATAATCCTTCTAAGTAAGGTTTATCATAAGGCAATGCTAATCCAGCTTCTAATGCTTTGTCATTTGCTGATTTCGCATTGGTTGCCAAGTATGTAGCAATTGCAGGTAATAAACCACCGAATATACCATTACCAATATGGTAAGGCAACGACATTGAAGTATAACGGATTTTGGTTGGGAACATTTCTACTAAGAATGCTGCGATTGGACCATAAACCATGGTTACATACAGTACTTGAATGAAGATCAACAATACTATTGTCCAGAAACTATCATCCCCTACTTTGATTGATTTTTTGATATCTGCTTTATACGCTTTACCTTCTTTATCAACACCTAGTTGAAGTTTAGTTTCTTCATTATAAACTGTACCATCAGTATAGGTTTTGCTTACATTAGTTACTACTACTGAATCTGTAGTACCAGTCTTCAAAATAGTTATTGTTTCTGAAGTACTTTTCCCAGCAATTTCTGTTTTGTTTTTGATGTTTGCCGTTTGGTAAATTTTCTCGTAAATCGGTCGATACGTTAAAATAGCAAGTAACATACCCAGCATCATAATTCCTTTACGTCCAATCTTATCTGATAACCATCCAAAGAATACAAAGAAACCTGTACCTGCCATTAATGCAGCCGCAATTAAGTAATTGGTTTGATCGAAATCGATATTACATGTTTTTTGTAAGAATGATAAGGCATAAAACTGACCAGTATACCATACCACACCTTGTCCCATTGTTGCTCCGAATAATGCCAACAATACAAATTTGAAGTTTAACTTATTACCAAACGATTCTTTTAATGGATTTGTTGATGCTTTACCACCTTCTTTTACTTTCTTAAACAATGGAGATTCATCCATATTTCTTCTAATAAAATAAGATACCACAACCATCACAATTGAAATTAAGAATGGCACTCTCCATCCCCATAAATCAAATGATTCTTTACTCATTGAGTTTTTCGTAATCATAATGACGAATAACGAAATGAACAAACCTACAGTTGCTGTAGTTTGAATCCAAGATGTTCTTAATCCGCGTTTATTGGGTTCCGAGTGTTCTGCTACATATGTTGCAGCTCCACCATATTCACCACCTAAGGCTAAACCTTGAAGTAAACGTAAAATCAAAACTAAAATTGGTGCTAAATATCCAATCGTTTCATAACCTGGTATTACCCCAATTAAAAACGTAGAGAAACCCATGATTAACAATGTAACCATGAAAGTATATTTACGACCAATTAAATCACCTAATCGCCCGAAGAACATTGCCCCGAAAGGACGAACAACGAAACCCGCTGCGAATGTTGCAAGGATAGATAAGAAGCCCGCAGTTGGATTATCTGCTGGGAAAAATTTTGTGGCAATAACTGCCGCTAAACTTCCAAAAATGTAGAAGTCGTACCACTCAATTAAAGTACCAACGGATGATGCTCCGATGACACTCCATAATTTAGTACCAGTACTATAGTTTTTTTCTGTTGACATATAATTTAGTTTATAAATACACTTGAAGTTGTAAAATCATTTCACCTTTACGATCGAACACTTTTTTAGTCGCATTGTCGTATAACGGACGAGAAGAATATTGTGCTGTAATTTTAGCATGATGTCCATCTAGTAACATATTAGCACCTAAATCCCAATATGCTCCTTGCTCTTTTAATGCATCGAAGTTCTTCATCGCAATTGCACCGAAAGGTTGTAATCTGAATTTCTTAGAAATTTGCTTTGGTAGTAATAATCCAGCTTGAGTATACCAAATAGTACCAGTACCAATTGCAAAACGAGCATCCCCAGAACCTTCAGCAGCTTTTGTGCCTGTGAAAGCTGCATCTGTAGTACCTGTATTCATAATACCGATACTTCTTAAGTAATTTGGACCAAAATCATAATTATAAAATACTGAGTAAGCAGTAACCGCCATGTTGCGATCTTTGTTGCCAATAGGTAAATCAGCAAATGCATCGATAGAGAATAATACGATGTCATTCTTTTGAGATTTCTTAGCACCTGTTGTAGTATCAGTATATGATTCTGTTCCTTCAGCATTTTTGTAGAAACCTGCACCAATATTAAATACACGTTTTGTACCTACATAGGTACCAACACGGTAAGGCAATACATTCGACTCTTGATCTAAGAATTGATAATCAACATATCCACCTATTGCAGATTTTCCGGTATTGCGATCCACTGCAACATTCGGACTAGTACTCATCGTAGAGTTAGTTGCAAATGGTTTATTAAAATGAAATTGGTATGCCGCTTTTCCATATCTACCTTTCACATACACACCATACTGACGACCAAATTGATCAGAGTTGTCAATTAATGGCCAATTGAAAACTGGAGCATCAACTGTAAGGAAATTTAATGTAGAAGTAGAAGTCATTCTAGAAACACCGTTCCAATAATGTAAGCCAGCTCCCATGTATAAACTAAATTTAGCAGCTGAACCATCGGCCTTTTTTGCTGGATGAATAGCATACTCATTCCAAGCATCATGAAAAAACAACCCTGGTTTTTTACCTGGACCGTTTCCACCAGTAGTTGCAGTACCACCTGCAATACCACCATTTAAAAATGTTTGATTGTTAATTCCAACGTGGGCAACGATTAAATATCTTGGACTAATTTGAGCCAATGCTAAAAAACGTAAACGACGAGCACCAATGTCCCACGTTTTGTTTTCTGCATTTCCATTAATTAAGGTTCCTGGATTGTTTTCTACAGAATGCATCCATATTTGATTCCAAAATATAAAACGCAAAGTCTTTGTACCTTCTTTGTCAATATTAATTTTCATACCGGTTCCATATTCTGGAGAACCTTGTGAAAATGACTTAGTGCATAGAAGTCCTACACCAAGCAA
>CAJBVG010000146.1 GCA_903958995.1 uncultured bacterium
AATCAATGGTACGAGGATTTTCTATTGCTTTAACAATAGCAGGTTTCGTGATTTCATGAAAAACGATACGTTTTGTTTTCTTCGCATCCAGACCTAAAGTCTCGAATAAATGCCAAGATATTGCTTCTCCTTCACGGTCCTCATCGGATGCTAGCCAAACCATCTCTGCTTCTTTGGCTAATTTTTTTAATTCGGATACTAGGGCCTTCTTTTCGGCAGGTACCTCATATTGCTGGGCAAATTTATTTTCAACATCAATGGCATTATTCCCCTTCACCAAATCGCGTATATGTCCATAGCTCGACTTCACCAAAAAGTCCTTCCCCAAATACCCCTCAATCGTTTTCGCCTTTGCTGGTGACTCTACTATTAATAAATTTTTAGCCATAATTTTTTTCCTAATCTATATATATTATCCCTATTCACAGAATGCAAATAAACATAAAGAATTGCCTAAGTGCAAATTAAGGGTCGCATTGATGCGCAAATGGTTAATTTAGAACTCAATAGCTCGTGTCTTGTAGTTCGTAGCTCGTAATTCGTAACTCGTAGTTCGTAGTTCATAACTAAATATATAACTTAGAATTTAGAACTTAGAACTTAGAACAATGCATTACAATGAAAACTTTTCCAAACTCAACCACACTACTTCTCCCTTCGAAAAAGGCGAATACGAACAATGCGTATTTGAGCAATGCGATTTTGCGGAGGCGGATTTATCGAAGTGCGTGTTTGTGGATTGTACGTTTACCGAGTGTAATTTGAGTTCGGCGAATATTAATCAGACTGCTTTTCGGGAAGTGGCATTTAAGGATTGCAAGATGCTTGGCTTACATTTTGAGAATTGCAATGAATTTCTGTTGGCGGTGAATTTTGAAAATTGCACACTTGATTTATCTATATTCTTCGGACGAAAAATGAAGAACACTCCTTTCATCAATTGCTCTTTAAAGGAAGTGGATTTTTCGGATGTTGATTTATCGGGAGCTAAATTTGATCAATGCGATTTGCATCGAACGGTATTTGAGAACTCGAATTTAGAACGGACAGATTTCAGCACCTCGTATAATTTCATCATCAATCCAGATGTGAATAACATTAAGAAGGCGGTGTTTAGTTTGAATGGATTGCCAGGACTGCTTATGAAATATGAGTTAGTGGTGAGTTAAGAATTGTGAGTTGTGAATTATGAGTTGTGTTGACTCTGTGCCTCTGTGTCTTTGTGATTAAGCATTTCAAGAGTTTTTTCTTAATCACAGAGACACAAAGACACTGTTAATTATAAATTATAAATTGTAAGTAATGGAAAAGTATACGAACATCGACGAGTACATCTCGAACTTCCCTGCGGATACACAGCAAAAGCTAGAAGAAATGCGAGCGCTATTGCATAGCCTTGTTCCAGATGCAGAGGAATGTATTTCTTACGGAATACCAACGTTAAAATACAAGAAGAAAAACCTGATTCATTTTGCGGGATACAAAACGCATATTGGCTTATACCCAGGCGCCAAAACCATAGAGGACTTCCTCCCAGAACTCAGTAAATACAATACTTCCAAAGGAACAGTTCAATTCCCCCTATCCGAAAAACTACCAGTGGCGTTGATTAAGAAGATGACGAAGTATCGACTTCAACTTGCCAATTAGAGAATGTGCTAATGTGCTAATTAGACAATATGCTAATTTAATTAGCACATTAAACCAATTTCGTTTCCATTAAGTGCACAATAATACCATCTACCAAACCCACTTTAGGAACATGAATAAGTTTTATACCTGCCCATTTTAATACCGATAAATAAATCTCACAAGCTGGAATAATAACGTCTGCACGATCTTGATTTAAATCTAGTATTTGAATTCTTTCTTTTAAAGAAAAAGAATTTAAGTGATTGTATAAGACTTTTAGTTTATTGTATGACAAAGGAATTCCTTCTTTTTCTTCTGATAAACGGTATAGTTTATTGATGTTTCCACCTGTTCCAATTCCAATTAATGGTTTCAAGTTTTTAGTGTTCACCTTAATCCATTCGCGTAAATTTTCCCATTCCGATTCGGTGTCTTTATTATCGAGCATACGGATAGTACCAATATTGAATGAATGAGAAGCTACTACTTTATTGTTATTGAAAATTGATAATTCTGTACTACCACCACCTACATCAATATATAGATAATTGTTGCGGTGATCTAGGGTATCTTCAAAATGGGAAGAGTAAATCATTTTCGCTTCATTATTACCGGTAATGATTTCGATTTTAATATTGGCTATGTTTCTTATGTGTTTAATTACTTCAACACCATTTGTTGCTTCACGCATGGCAGAAGTGGCGAAAGCCTTGTATTCAGTGACTTTGAACACATCCATTAAGTTTCTAAAAGCAACCATGGTTTGTGTAAGTTCTTTGATTTTTTTATCAGATAATTTCTGATTCATAAAAGCATCATCACCCAAACGTAAAGGAATACGAAGTAGGGTATCTTTCTTATAAGAAAATCCATCTTCCGATTCTATTATGTTTGCAATCAGTAATCGAACTGCATTTGACCCAATATCTATAGCTGCGTATCTCATTCCTTTGTGTTTCTTTCTTATATGTATTTGTTATTAGGTTACTGAAATAGTTATTCGTAATTGAAATTGTTATTCGTTATTAAGTTATTAGGTTATTTTGATATTTTACTTAAAGAATAACCTATTAACCCAGTAATCTAATAACCTATTAACCCAATAACCTAATTCCTAATTTTTAATTTAATATAGGTTTCCAATTGTGAACGATGCGCAACTTCATTGTTGTTCACGTACACATTATTTTGTTCTTTGTTGATGATTCTAGCTTTTGTATTATCTGCCCATTGCAAATTAAGAATATCTTTAATTTCTTTTTTCACTTTCGTATCATAAATAGGTACGGCTACTTCAACACGCATATCTAAGTTACGCAACATTAAGTCGGCAGATGAAATAAACATCAATTCTTTCCCAGCATTTCCGAAACAGAATACTCGAGCATGCTCAAGGAAACGGTCGATAATACTAATGACTTGAATGTTTTCACTGAAATTTTTTCTACCCGGTACTAAGCAGCAAATTCCACGTACTATAATTTTTATTTTCACTCCAGCATTTGAAGCTTCGTAAAGTAATCTGATGATTTTTTCGTCAGACAAGCTGTTTAGCTTTAAAAATATCGATGCTTTTTTACCTTGCTTAGCATGGTGAATCTCTTTCTTAATGTGTTTCTCTATTTGAGCACGTAAGTTGATTGGAGAAACAAGAATGTTCGAGTAAGTTCCAGAAATAGTACCACGTTCTAAGTGTTCAAACACCTTATGTAATTCGTGAGTAATCTTTTTATTAGCCGTAAACAGTGAGTGATCGGCGTAAATTCTAGCTGTTTTTTCGTTATAGTTACCTGTGCCGATATTTGCAAAGTGAGTAGTAATCCCTTTGTCCTTGCGAGTTACTAAACAAATTTTCGAGTGGATTTTCATGTTAGGAACACTGTGCAATACTTTCACACCCTCATCCATTAACTTTTCTGTCCAGTTGATATTATTTTGCTCATCAAAACGAGCTTTTAATTCGAGTACTACAACAACACGCTTACCATTTCTAGCAGCATTAATCAAGGCATTGGCAATCATCGATTCTTTAGCTACACGATATAAAGTGATTTTAATACTTTCTACTTTAGGGTCGATTGCCGCTTCTCTTAAAAACTGAATGATATAATCGAATTTTTGATAAGGTAAATGAACAATACGATCTGCTTTCGAGATGGCTGTTAAAATACTATTCGATTGGTTGAATGATTCAATATCTAATGGTACGAGTGGTGTAAAATTAAGTTTGGGTAAGTTCAAACTTGGAAACGACATAAAATCTTTGAAGTTATGGTATCTCCCACCTGGTATTAAATTATCGAGTGATAAATGTTGTTTTGTTTTTAAAAACCTCAAGATATCTCTTGGCATCGCTTGATCGTACACAAAACGTACTGGTTTGCCACGTTTACGTTGCTTTAAGCTTTTCGTAAAAGAATCCAAAAGGTTTAACTGCAAATCATTTAAGTCGAAATCGATTTCGGCATCTCGAGTTAACTTAATGGTATAGGCTTCGTATGATTTAAAGTTGAAAATATGAAACACATCTTCTAAGCAATATCGAATAACATCGTCCAAGAGGATGATGTATTTTAGATTATTGGTTTCTGGTAGTACTAAAAAACGGGAATGTATATCGGTAGGGAGCTCAATTAAAGCTAATTTATGTTTTAATGGCTCATCCTGATTAAATAGTTTTACGACAAAATAGATAGAACGATCCTTTAAAAATGGAAAAGGTTTGTCCTTATCGATCATAATTGGAACTAGCGTAGGAAGGATTTTATCTCTAAAGTAGTTTTTTACGAATTGACCTCTGGAAACATTAAGTTGATTTTCATTTAGAATGAAGACCTTTTCATCTGCCAATTCTTTTAAAAGTAAATTACTGTACAAATCCTCAAACTTATGCTGTTGTTTTAAAACGATATTTTTAATCTGCTTTAAAACCTTTTCTGGGTTATATAGAATTCTTGCTTTGTCTTTTTTATCAACGGCAAGCATACGAGTAACCGAAGCAACACGTACTCGAAAGAACTCATCTAGATTGTTGGAAAAGATACCCATGAAGCGTAAACGCTCAAAAAGTGGCACTGTAGTATCGTGTGCCTCTTGCAATACTCGATCATTAAAGAGTAGCCAACTGATTTCACGATTTATAAAAGGAAGCTTAGTAGGTGCTTTTAGAGGCATTTTTCAGAAAACCCGCATCCTGCGCCAATTTTTGTACAACATGGATGAAATCGAGTCCATGGAAATGGTGCTCAAACAAATGCGTGCCACGAAAA
>CAJBVG010000147.1 GCA_903958995.1 uncultured bacterium
AAATTTCGTTATCCTTACAATACAAAGTTAGGATGTCGAAACGACACCATCAATACGTAAAACTACGTAGTGGAAATGCAGAAATTTGTAAGCAAAAAATAGGAAAAGTGCATTTAGAGTTCAGGAACGAGGTTAGGCTCTAAAAAAACTACGTAGTGGTTTTTTGGAAGTGAAACTGTAAAACGGCGTAAATAGCGAACTTGCGAATTAGCGAATTTGCGAATAAGAAATTTGTAAAAATATCGATTTAAAATAACTGTATTTTTCCGTCTGTAACTTTCATCACAAAAATAAAATTTTCATTGCGCTACTTTTGTATCATCAAATAGAAACTTATGAATAAGATTATTGTAGACGTTAGGTCGATTGAAGAGTGGGAGTATGATGGACATGCACCATGTTCCATTAATATTCCATTAGACAGATTCCCAGAAAAAGTGGAAGAGTTGAAAAAATACGACAGTATTGTATTGGTTTGCCGTAGTGGCGGTAGAGCAGGAGTGGCTCAAAGTTTACTACGTAATGCGGGTTATGCCAACCCTATCGAGAATTTAGGTCCTTGGCAAAATGTAAATTGTGCAGTTGCATAATGCACAAAAATTGGTAGCTAGTATTAATGACTAGCTACTAATTTGAATCCTGCTTTTAAGCCTAAAGCAATTACTTCTTCTTCTGTTAATGCTTCAGAATTTACTTCTAGTGTTTTCTCCGGAACGGTAATATCTACTGCCCAATCCACTATGCCATTTTCTTTTGTCATGAACGGAGTAATTGTTGCAATGCAACCATTACACTTGATGTTCGAGGTAAATTTCATTTTCATATTCTTGAATTTAATTTTTTAAACGTAAACTATTTAAGACTACCGATACCGAACTTAAGGCCATCGCAGCTCCTGCAATCATTGGGTTAAGCAGAAATCCATTGAAAGGAAATAATACTCCCGCCGCAATAGGTATTCCAATAATATTATAAATAAATGCCCAAAATAAATTTTGCTTGATGATGCGTACCACTTTCTTTGAAAGTAAAATGATTTCGGAAACTGCTCTTAAATCGGAATTGATTACCGTTACTTTCGCAACATCCATCGCGATATCCGATCCATGTGCCATAGCAATACTCAAGTCCGCTATCGCTAAGGCTTCCGTATCATTTATACCATCGCCCACCATCCCCACGATATTCCCTTGTTTTTGAGATTTTTTTATCCATTCCGATTTATCGTTTGGCATTAAACCTCCAAACGCATCGGTTACATTAACCTTATCTGCCAATGCATCAACACTTCGTTGATGGTCGCCACTCAATATGTAAACTTTAATATTATTATTTTGTAAAGTCTCAATGGCATAAATTGAATTTTCTTTAATCGGATCCTCTGTTGCAATTACCGAGAGTACATGTTTGTTGGTACCAAAGGCCATCACACTTTTTGATTGTCCCATCCATTCATTTACACTTTGTTGTAGTGGCTCAGAAATTTCGGCACCCATCTCTTTTAAAAAGCTGAGCGAACCTACAAAGTAACATTTGTTCTCATAAGTGGCTTGTATTCCTTTTCCCGTAATACTGCTGAAAAGTCTTATTCCTATTGATTTTTGAGTGCTTTCTAAATAATGTAAAATAGCATCGGAAAGCGGATGTTCTGATTGCTCTTCCATGCTATACAATATAGCTTCGTCATCAATACTTTTTAAGGCATCGTCCCATAAGATGTCCGATAATACTGGCTTACCCATGGTAATGGTTCCCGTTTTATCTAATACAATGGTATCTATACGACTAGCATTTTCTAAACTTTCGGCATCGCGTATGAGCATGTGTTTTTCGGCTGCTTTACCAACACCCACCATAATAGCGGTTGGAGTGGCTAGTCCGAGTGCACAGGGGCAAGCAATAACTAATACCGTAACTGCATTTAATAAAGCATAGGTAAAGGCATTCTCTCCTCCAAAAATCATCCACACTATAAAAGTAAGAATAGAAATTCCGATGACGGTAGGAACAAATATACTCGCTACTTTATCGACATATTTTTGAACTGGAGCTTTACTGCCTTGCGCTTCTTGTACGCGTTTTATAATTTGTGATAATAAGGTATCTGCACCAACTTTCTCGGCACGAAAAGAAAAACTACCTTTTTGATTTAGCGTTCCGGCAAAAACTTTTGTATCGATGGTTTTAAGAACAGCTAAGGGTTCTCCACTAATTAAACTCTCATCTACATACGATTCTCCTTCTACAACCACTCCATCTACTGCAATTTTCTCTCCTGGTTTTACTAAGACAATATCGCCAACTAGTAATGCTGATATCTCGATTTCAATTTCTTCATCACCTCGTTTTACCTTTACCGTTTTAGCTTGCATGCCCATTAATTTCTTGAGTGCACTGCTGGTATTGGATTTGGCGCCTTCTTCTAAATATTTACCAAAAGAAATAAATACGATGATGACGACTGCCGATTCGTAATACACATGCGGATGGATTCCGCGTGCATGCCAAAACTCAGGGAAGATGGTATTGAATACACTAAAGGTATAGGCAGTGCCCACACTTAAAGCAACCAGGGTATCCATATTGAAGGAACCATGTTTTATTTTTTTCCCAGCACACACACAAAAATGTTGACCGAAATAAAATACCACCGGAGTACTTAATACCATGGAAATCCAATTGCCATACGGAATATCCATAAAGAACATTCCTAAAATAACCACCGGTACACTAAATATGGCCGACCAAATGGTGCGTGATTTTATTTCCTTGAAATAATTTTGTTGAGAGGCTTCCTGAATTTCCTGAGCATTTTCTTCTTCAATAATAATGTCGTACCCAATTCCACGTAAAGCATTTTGAATATCGGTAGGCGTGATGATGGAATTATCCCAGGTGATGGCTGCCGAATGATTGGCATAATTTACAGAGGCTTGTTCAATACCCGGAGTATTGTTCAATAAGCTTTCTACACTCGTTGCACATGCGGCGCAACTCATTTCTAATACTGGGAACTGTTTTTTCATCTGTTTTCTGGAAACCAAAGATACCTATTTATAATCCTTCTAATTTGTGATTTATATCACTTTTGCCCACTCCTCGAGAAAATCGAATTGTAAAATCCCCTTTACAATACAAATTTAACATAAAATAAACGTAGGAAACTTTGGAAATGCAAAAAGTTTCTTTAGTTTTGCGCTCGAATTAACAAAAATAGAAGCATTGGAATTACAAGAACGCATATTACACAAAGGGGATGAACTTTTCCGCCGTCATGGCATTAGGAGCATCACTATGGATGATATTGCCAAGCATCTCGGTGTGTCTAAGAAAACGATATATCAGCATTATCCAGATAAAGACGAATTAGTATTAGCGGTTACGAAACACAATATCAACCGTCATTGTGTTGTGATGGAGCAATGTACTGGATTAGCTAGTCCGGATGCGATTGGTGAAATGTACTCGGTAAATCAGAACATGGGGGAAATGATTAGAAGTTTCAACCCGATTATGTTTTACGATTTGCAGAAGTATCATCCGAAAGCATGGTTTGAATTTAGAACATTTAGAAACGAGTTTATTAAGGTAAAGAT
>CAJBVG010000148.1 GCA_903958995.1 uncultured bacterium
GATTTCCTTTTTTCGACGAACGGGGTCGCTAGTGAAATATACATCGGAGATGTTTTCTGAAAAGAACATCGGCAGATTCGCCTTGCCTTCTTCACCGGCCAAAACTTCCAAGCTATCAAAAAGAGTAACTACTGGTTTTAATATTTTCTTTTTCTTAATTCGATCCGACATGTTGTCGATATCGATTTGGATTTTAGCATAGTTCTCATATTGAAAACTAGGGATGTTATTTTTATTGTATTTCTCTCTATTCTTTTGAGCGTCGCGTATAATTTGTATGGCTGGATTAACACCAGCTTTCACTACCACCTCTTTAATTCCAAAGGAATTTGATTGCATTTGAAAGTTGATGGTTTGCGATTGTCCACGTCTAAGTTTTTTCGATTTGGGTTTGTAGCCTAAGTAATCAACTCGAATGGAATCTACACGTTGAGAAGTTTTCAATACAAAGTTACCATCAAAATCGGCACTAGTACCAGTCGTGATTCCAACAAATTTTACATTAGCAAATGGAATCGCTTCATTGGTTGCTTGGTCAGTAATTTTCCCCTTCACTACTGTCTCTTGAGCCTGAGCCATTTGAAAAAAAAGCACTAAAAAAAATATAGGTAAATACTTCAACAACATATTATCGTTTCAACACCATTTTAAAATGTTTAATTCCAGCTTCTTCAAACATTGGACCTTCTGCAATAAATCCATATTTAGAATATAAACCCATCGCGGTTAATTGAGCGTGCAAATACAAATACTGATGCTCTTCGGGAATATCAGCTACAACAGCTAATAATAAAGCGGAGCCCACTTTATGCGACCTGTATTCTTCTAACACAGCGAAGCGTTCTAACTTTACTCCATTCTCTGTTTTGCGCCATCGCGCAGTACCTGCATATTTACCATCTACCGTAGCTATAAAATGTGTAGAGATATCTTCGAACTCATACTCTTCGGCTTCATCAACTTGTTGTTCTATTACAAAAACTTGACGACGAATTTTAAATGCTTCTTCTAGAATTGAATTATCTGTGATTTTACTAACCAATATGCTCATTAGACGATGAATTTAGAGGATTTATACTGCTTTAATCGTTAAAAATATGCTTTTGTTTGCATCTAACAATACTACTGCCAAAAATATTGTAGTCATGTATTTATGTATATGTATGATTTAAAGGCATTTGAGGCATAATTACCTTTTTTACTATTTCAAATCATTGGTTTTTTCATTAGTATTGCAGAACTAAAAAATTTTTAAAGCTATGACTATTGATAAAATCACCGAACTATTGGGTGCAGATGCCCAATTATTATTAAATCATACTTCAAAAACAGTAAGCAAAGACATTATTCATTTACCGGGAGCAGATTTTATAGATCGTTCTTTCATTGGCAGTAACAGAAACCCACAAGTATTGAGAAGCTTAGCTTCGATGTACAATCACGGTCGTTTATCTGGTACTGGTTACTTATCTATTTTACCAGTAGATCAAGGAATTGAGCATACTGCTGGAGCATCTTTTTCTCCGAATCCAATTTACTTTGATCCAGCAAAGATCATTGAATTGGCTATCGAAGGTGGATGTAATGCAGTAGCTTCTACATTTGGAGTATTAGCAAGTGTTTCTAGAAAATACGCGCACAAAATTCCAATGGTTAAATTAAACCACAACGAATTAATGACATACCCTAATAAGTATGATCAAATTATGTTTGGTTCTGTAGAAGAAGCTTGGAACTTAGGTGCATGTGCCGTTGGTGCAACCATCTATTTCGGTTCTGAGAATTCTAATCGTCAGATTATTGAAGTAGCACAAGCGTTTGAGCGTGCTCACGAATTAGGTATGGCTACAGTATTATGGTGCTATACTCGTAATGATGGATTTAAAAAAGATGGTGTTGACTATCATGTTGCTGCCGATTTAACTTCGCAAGCAAATCATTTAGGAGTAACCATACAAGCTGATATTATAAAACAAAAATTACCTGAAAACAATGGTGGTTTTACGAATATTAAATTTGCAAAATCTCATCCTAAAATGTACTCTGAATTATCATCAGACAACCCAATTGACTTATGCCGTTACCAAGTGTTAAACTGCTACTTAGGTCGTATTGGTTTAATTAACTCTGGTGGTGAATCTAAAGGTGCATCAGACTTTGCGGAAGCAGTAAAAACTGCTGTAATTAACAAAAGAGCTGCAGGACAAGGTTTAATATTAGGAAGAAAAGCATTCCAACGCCCAATGAACGAAGGTGTTGAATTATTAAATGCAGTTCAAGACGTTTATTTATCAAACGATATTACTATTGCTTAATAATTAATTATGGCTTGGTTTAAAAGAAATAAAGAGGGAATTCTAACCACTACGGAAGAGAAATTGGACGTACCAGAAGGATTATGGAATAAATGTCCTTCATGTAAGAAACCTTTATATGCTCCAGACTTGGAGTCACACCAATATGTATGTCAACATTGCAACTATCATTTACGCATTGGTTCTCATGAGTATTTTCAAATATTATTTGATGATAATCAATACGAAGAGTTGTTTGCAAATTTGATTTCTGGCGACCCATTACAATTTGAGGATACCAAAAAATATCCTGATCGCTTAAAAGAAACCATGAAAAAAACTGGACTCAATGATGCATTGAAATCAGCTCATGGTAAAATTAATGGTAGCGATTTAGTGATCTGTTGTATGGACTTCAATTTTATTGGTGGTTCAATGGGATCAGTTGTTGGAGAAAAAATTTCTAGAAGTATTGACTATTGCATTAAGCACCGTTATCCGTTTATGATCATCTCTAAATCTGGTGGTGCTCGTATGATGGAAGCTGCATTTTCTTTAATGCAAATGGCAAAAACTTCTGCAAAACTGGCTTTACTTTCTCAACATAAGTTACCGTACATATCTCTTTGTACCGATCCTACTACAGGTGGTGTAACAGCATCATATGCTATGCTTGGCGATATTATTATCGCTGAACCTGGCGCAATGATTGGCTTTGCAGGTCCTCGTGTTATTAAAGAAACCATTAAAAAAGATTTACCAAAAGGATTTCAAACAGCTGAGTTTGTTCAAGAACATGGCTTCCTAGACTTTATCGTAGATAGAAAAGATATGAAAGCAAAGCTTTCTAGTTTTATCAAAATGATGATGAAGTAATTCAAAAAAGTCAATGCTCTCCGGACATTGACTTTTTTTTATCCCACGAAACTATGGCTCGAAAGTTTATCTGGATACTGCTCCTTTCTCTAATTCATCAAACATCTGTTTCGGCACAACAAAATTATAGGTTGTCGGCAGAGCTTGGTTTAGGTACGATGCTTATTCCAGAAAACAAGACCTTATTAAACGACTACATTCCGAATGTAAGTCTTAGTGTGGCAAAATCTATGCAAGACAATAAATCCGAATGGATTCGAAGAATGCATGTGTCTTACCAAGAGCTTACATTAACCTATATGAATCAGTCGAAACTGACTGGAATGCTAGATACAGCTGCCAACTCTTTTGGTAATGTATACATGCTAACCTATTCATTAATGATTAATTTATTGGGCAGAGAAAAGAATCACCTGTACTTTATTCCAGGTTGGGGAATTGCATACGATACTAAAACATTTTACGAGAATTCGAAAAACATTTACATCGGTTCGCATATTAATTATGCAATTCGCTTTGAGTGGACATATGATCGACAAATAAACAACAATACACATTTACTTACTGGAATAAAATACATGCACTATTCTAATGGAGCATTTGTATTGCCAAACAGAGGAATAAATTCGCTTACATACACCTTAGGACTCGCCTATCAATTTAAACGTTAATGAAAAGATATTCACTACTCTTCTGTATGTTTTGTTGTTACAGCGCCTTATTCGCTCAAACAGCTTCCTTGCAACGTAGTCATTTCGATATGAATGTTGGAATTGGACGAAGAGCTTATATAAATTCACATGAAGGGGTAAAAAAAGGAATGGCATCGATAAATTATGTGCAAAAAATTAACAATGTATTCTACTTGAAAACTGGGTTCGATGCCATGTACTGGGATGTAACCTATGATGCTACTACAGGCAAAGGATATCTACTCACTTCAACTTCCTACGAACACTTTGCGTATGCATGGTTCTTGGGTGGTGAAATTGTGATGAACAAAGTAGTATTCCAAGGAGGCATGTCGAAGTACTTATATTTTAAGCACCTTCCACAGTATGATGTCAATTACTTTTCAAAAATCGGATTCAAATATTTAATCACTCCTCGACTCAATGTAGGATTCTTCCTTAAGGCTCACTCGTACGAAGCAGATTATATGGATTTTGGCATCGGAATTAAATTATAGTATCGGGTAGCGAGTATCGGGTATCGGGTAGTGCGTAGTGAGACAATATTTACAATTTACAATTTACAATTTACAATTTACAATTTACAATTTAGAATTTAGAATTTACCACTTTATCTGGTGTCCATCCTTCTCCAGTTTCCTAAAAAAAGTCATCTGCCTTTTTGCGAATTGATGAATAGCAATTTTTAATTTTTCAATCACTTCTTCTTTCGTGTATTTACCAGCAAAATATTCTGCAATGAATTTATATTCTAATCCGAAGTAAACCAATCGTTCTGTACTAATCCCTTTATTTAATAACATCTCCACCTCTTCGAACAATCCCTCTTCCACCCTTTTCATGAGTCGCTGATCGATGCGTTTGTTGCGTTCAACTTTGTCAATTTTAATTCCAATTAATTCCCAATCGTAGTGTTGCTCCTCTTCTATTGGCATTGGCGAATGTGCTAAATACTTTAAGACTTCAATTGCTCGAATACTTCTCTTCTTTGTACTCGTATCAAATTTTAAACCTTGAGTATTTAATGATGATATGGTGTTGATTAAGTCTTCATGCGGCTGTGCCAACAATTCTGCGCGTAGTGTTTCATCAATAGGAATACCAGTAAATGGACGACTGTTCAACAATACATCGAAGTATAATCCGGTACCACCACAAGCAATTATTTGCTTGCCTCTGCTTAAAATATCCTTACAAGCTTTTTCGAAATCTATTTTAAATTGATGAACATGATACGTATCGTTAATATCGACGATATCTATTAAATGATGTGGTATAACTTTATCGCCAAGGGTATATTCTTCTATGTCCTTACCTGTACCGATATTTAATCCACGGTAAACCTGACGAGAATCCATGCTGATGATTTCCGCATCTAATTGTGCAGCAAGTTCAACAGCATACTTTGTTTTACCGGATGCTGTTGGACCAATAATACCAATGATTTTATTTTTTTGCATGAATACGTTTAATCAATTTTAAATTGCCAGAAGTATAGGTCAATAATTCTGAATTCGGAATGGGCTTCTGTTGTACTTTCGTAACTGATTTTATTTCGAAGCCTAAACGCTTGTACACATTACTACTCACAAAATCCAGATCGAAATAACTCATCCATTCCTCCACATTCAATTCGTTCTCGATGTGTTTTAATAATTTCGAGAAACCTCCTACTACTGTGATATTGCTTACACTCGCAAAGCGAATTATTTCAAACGACTTTCGCAAATCTGTATCTTTAGTCATCCATCGGCCTCCACTAATTCCCATCACAGCTAACAAAACCTCACCCTTAAACAAGCCAAATTTAAACTTGGTTTTAGCCGTTTGTAACATATGGTGTTTATTCATAAACTCGTCGTATTCTAGCTTTTCAATTCTGCGAATTTTACACTGACGAGCATGAATTTTAGTATTGGTTTCGAAAATAGATTCTAAGCGACTCTTAATAAATTCAGGCTTCTCCAGCCATTGTTCTTCTCGTATGTGTAAGAGTTTAATATTCTGTTTAAAAGC
>CAJBVG010000149.1 GCA_903958995.1 uncultured bacterium
CAAGCTAATGCTCAATTGGCATTAAAAGTGGCAGATCATCAGTATAATCATCTGCATTATAAAACAGCAATTCCGTTTTATAAAAGCTATTTAAAGAAAGAAAAACATACCAAGGAAATTACTGCTTTACGAAAATTGGCTATCAGTTATGTGGTATTGAACAAGAATATAGAGGCTGAAAGCGTATATAAGAAAATAGTGTTATTAGATACTAATGCCGATGATATGGTAAACTATCTGAAATTATTGCTTAAAAACAAACATTACGATATTGCGAAAAGCTTTGTTCAGCAGGACATCGTATCAAAAAGCGAAGACCTAACTTTACAAGTATTTGTTAAATCTGTTAATGATTTGGATAAAATTTCTGCTTTTGATAAATCATTGGTAAGTGTGAAACGATTGGATTTTAATACGAAAAAATCGGATTATGCTCCTTCCTTTTACTCCAATGGTATTGTATTTAGTAGAGCAAAGAAACGCGCTGACCATATCGACATTAACCAGAAATGGAATTCGAAAAAATACAATGCAAAGCTATTCTTTTCGAGTAGAGATGTTGATTTTAAAGAGGCAACAGCATTAAACGTAAATATTGTAGGTAAAAACACCTATGGCCCAGCATCATTTAACAACCAAAGTAAATCGATGTATTATACTGCGAATAAAGTTCAGAAGCAGAAAATAGACAAGTTAAACCAACTAGGAATTTTTTCTTCATCATTTAACTCAAGTACCAATAAATGGCAGAACGATAATAACTTTACTCAAAACGGAATTTACTATTCGAATATACATCCATCAATTAGTAAGGATGGTAAAACCATTTACTTTAGTTCGAATATGGCCGGTGGATTTGGTGGAATGGATATTTATAAATCTATTTGGGAAAATGGTAACTGGACAATCCCAGAAAATTTAGGTCCGGATGTAAACACTAGTGGTAATGAACTTTTCCCGTACAGTTACGAAGATTCTGTTTTATACTTTTCTACAGATGGTATGGGTGGTTTAGGGGGCTTAGATATTTACACATATAACTTAAACTCAAAAGTAGAAGCGCAGAATTTAGGCGCACCATTTAATTCATCGGCAGATGATTTTGGTTTTCTAAAAAATCCGAAATCAGATTATGGTTTCTTCAGTTCATCTCGATTAGAAAAAGAATCGAAAGATGATGTGTACATGTTTAAATTATTTAAACCAAAGCCTAGAGTAATCACCATAAATGTATTGGATGATTCTACGGGTAAGCCAATAGATAATGCAAAGCTTCGAGTGTATTCTAGAGGTAATAAAGACATGTCGTTTTATACTTTAATGGATGGGAATGTGAGTAATTTAAAGTTTGAAGTAAACGAAGTTTATAAATTACTTGCTGCTGCAGAAGGGTATGTAGAAAACTCAGTATTAATTAAAACAGGTAAGTCGGATACTAAGTACGATATCAAATTAAAGAAATTTGTGTTAACGGATTCCACTTTGGTGAATACCTCAATGCCAATATTCTTAAGCGAGTCATACACCATTCAAGGAATTGTAAAAGATAAAGCCAACCATAAACTTTTATCACGAGCTAATGTGGTAATCAACAATGCTAAAACTGGAGAAGAAGTTTATAATGGATTTACAGATGAAAATGGTGCCTATCATTTTGCGAATATCCAAGCCAATACAAAGTATTACATTGATATCAGAAACAATGGAGTAGTGTTGGAAAGTAAATTATTCAAATCGAAATCACTAGAGAGTATTCTGAAGAATCCTACTAAATCGAATTATGTAGTTGATTTTGATGTGGATCATTTTGTACCTGAAGAAACGGTGAAGCCAGTAGTAACAACTGAATACAAAACCTCTGATTTTATATATTTTGAATTAAATAAATATACCATTACAACTGATGCAGCAGGGATATTAGATGAATTCGCTACAATTTTAAATGCTCAACCTCAGTTGAAAATAGAATTAAATTCATACACCGACATTCGTGGATCTGCAGAGTATAACATGACCTTATCGCGTAAACGCGCTACCGCATCCGCAAATTATTTAGTGAAAAAGGGAGTAGCTAGAAAACGCATAAAGGCAAGAGGTAGAGGTGAGACGAACCCTATTGTGAGTTGTGGCAAGAAATTACATTGTGATGAGGCTCAGCATAAAATTAATAGAAGGACGGAGATTGCAGTTAAGTAATATTGTTTATGAGTCGTAGCATGACTGTAGTCATGCCACGACAAGTCGTGCTACCACTCGTTTACATATCCAGTAGTCATGCCACGACACGCTCGTGCTACCACTCAGTCAGGGTTTAGTATTTCTGCTAAACACAAAAATGTTATACACCTTTAAGTAATACATCTTTATGTGGATGTAGTTTGATGCATTTCGAATTGTTATTGTCTAATTTTACATCATAAATTAACAGCAACAATTTTATTATGCTACAAGGTAAGTTTTCTGAAATGCATGAGTATTACATGTCAATTTTAAAAATCAGATTAGGTGAGGGGATTTATGAAGCGGTTTATAAGAAAGTATATACATCTGATTATTATACTCAAGTTGCTGCAAAATATAGCATACTCACTAAATTCCCAGATTATCTGCAAATGTTATTGATTTCAAATGCTGATTTAAATCAAAAAAACAGATTGCACATTAATATTGATTTAATGGAAACATTAGTACTACTGCAATTTCTCCATGAAAACATCAATATGGAGTATGTAGTTGAGACGGAAGAATCGATGCTCGCTTTGCAAAAAGATATTTTCAATGGATTCGAAAACTGTATCTATTATTCGTATTAAAATTTAAATAGTTCGTTTAAACGCATTTAATACACATTTCATAATTTTAATACATTTTAATGTTAGCTAATTTAAGTAATTTTATTAGCTAATATTCTTTCTTAAATTTGGGTTGTGCTACTACCTAAATTATTCAAGTCCAATATTTTCCTGAGATTTTTCATCCTATTCATTTTTTTGAATATTGTGATGATATCTTCCCCGCTTCATGCTCAAAATGGATTTTGTAGATTATTTGATTCTAAATATGGCTTAAAACAGAAATCAATTAATGCTATTGTTAAAGATAAGAACGGAATAGTTTGGCTCGGAACAGAATCTGGCTTAGTTAAATTTGATGGCCTATCGTTTTGTGAAATTATTCCAAATATAGAGAAATACAAAAACTCTGAAATTGCAAGGATAAAAATTAAAGAAAATACAATATATCTGGTATATCGAAATAAGGGTTGTTTAACTTACAATATTAATACCTATAAATTTATAGAAATATCAAAAGTCCCAATATTTGATATAGCACCAGTCACAGATAATATTTATTATACCATTAACCATAATGGAGTTCTTCTAAAACATATTGGTTCTAAAACAATCAAATTCAAAAAAATAAATTCTGTAATTACTAGAGCAAGAATTGAATATTTTGCGAATAGACTGTTTTTAGCAACTGACAATGGTTTATTTAGAATCAATGGAATTACGAATGCTTTTGAATATGGTTCCAATTATGATGACTTCAAATATGATTTGGGAGATAATTTCGAATTTGATGTTTCTAAAAAATATTTACATTTTATAAATGCCGGTTCGGTTTACTTACTAGATTCTACATCATCTAAAAATTCTCATGCTGCTATTAATCTTGTTCGGCTAGATTTTCATGAAAATATTACAGCTTATCATTATGAAAACAAATCACTATACTATTTTATTTTTAATAAAAGAAAAGTTGTAAGAGGAGAAATTAGTGGGGATATGGATACTAGGATTATTTACAATTTGAATTATTTTGATAATCTGCAGTATTATAATTACATAGCCAATTTTGATTCGTTAAATTTGTTAATAGGCACAAACCAAGGATTATTGTGGCTATCTAGGCGGAATGGGGAATTGGGTAGTTTAAATGATAATCAAATCTATGATAGTATTTTAAGAGTAATAAGATCAATTCATGAGTTAAATAAAGATGAGCTTTTACTTTTCGGAGATCCATCAGTTATTAAATACAATAGAAAAACAAATCATTTTCAAACTTTAATAAACAAGGGCACTTATTACAATTCAGTTTTAGTAAATAATAAGATTTACGTATCAACAGAAGATAGTGGTTTAGTTCGTCTAAATGATGATCACAAAGGTTATGAAAAAATTTACACAATAAAAAATAGAAACAGAACTATTGCTGGTTTATTATATGATGCAGATCGCAATTTAATTATTGCTGGAGGTAATGATTATATTATCTTTTATAATCCTAAATTACCCAAAAGTAAAATTGTAAAAATTGATTTAAATTGTGGATTAGTAAAAGTTATTGTAAAGGATACTAGAAATAAAATATATTGGTTAGGTACAAGTACAGGGTTATATGGAATCGATTTTTCAGGTAATTTAAAGTTCAACATTACTAATCAAACTTTGGGATTTGAACATGCCATTTCAAATGTCAAGGATCTATTAATTCTAAAAAACAACACACAACTTTGGATAGCACATTCCTTAGGAGTAGATATTTTCAATTTAGTTACCTTAAATGCAATTAAACAATTACCTATACATCCAAATAGAATATCTAATGCTGTTGCTCTTCAGCAAGATAAATTTCACAGAGTGTGGATTTCTACCTATCAGGGTTTGCTCTTATATAATCCAAGTACTAAAGATATATTACATTATGATAAGGGTATTGAATTAATCAATCAAGAATTTAATTATGCCTCAAGCGTTATGTTGAAAAATGGCAAGTTGATTTTTGGTGGTCTAAATGGATATGATATTATAGATCCCAATAATGAAGC
>CAJBVG010000150.1 GCA_903958995.1 uncultured bacterium
GCACCGAACCCTGTCTGCGCCAGGCAGGGAAGCGAAGCGAAGTTGAGGGGCGTGAGTTTAAAAATAATACTAAATCTTGATCGCACCGAACCCTGTCTGCGCCAGGCAGGGAAGCGAAGCGAAGTTGAGGGGTTTGGCATTTCTGATAATGCAAATTAACTTGAGGGGCGTGAATTGAAAAAATAATTTAAAATTTAGAATTTAGAATTTAGTTAAGAGATTCTGCCCCACGCTTCTCTGCTCTTGGCAGAAGCGGCTAAGTGTCTTCTTAGATCAGCATAGTATGGGTGTTGAAGTGTTGGATCCACATCAACAATTTCTTGCGCCATGATGCGTGCCTCTTGAAGTATTTTTTGATCTTTCGCTAAATCGGCAATGTGTAAATCGAGCACACCACTTTGTTGCGTGCCTTGCAAATCGCCAGGACCACGAAGTTGTAAATCGATTTCGGCAATTTCAAAACCGTTATTGGTTTTTACCATGGTGTTGATTCGTGTTTTGGCATCACTGCTTAATTTATTTCCACTCATTAAAATGCAATACGATTGTTCGGCACCACGCCCAACTCGTCCGCGTAACTGATGGAGTTGCGATAATCCGAAACGCTCGGAGTTCTCAATAACCATTACACTTGCGTTAGGTACGTTTACCCCTACTTCGATAACGGTAGTGGCTACCATTATTTGAGTTTCTTTATTAATGAAGCGTTGCATCTCATAATCCTTATCCTTCGATTTCATTTTTCCGTGAACAATACTCACGTTATATTTTGGTCGAGGGAATGCACGTGTAATGCTTTGGTAACCTTCTTCTAAATTTATTAAATCGAGTTTCTCCGATTCTTTAATCAGTGGGTAAACTATATACACCTGACGACCTTTGGCAATTTCTTTTTCTAAGAAGCCAAATAATTTTAATCGGTGGGTTTCAAATTGGTGAATGGTTTCAATTGGTTTTCTTCCTTTCGGCAATTCATCAATTACAGAAGTATCTAAATCGCCGTAAAGTGTCATGGCCAAAGTACGTGGTATTGGTGTGGCTGTCATCACTAACACATGTGGCGCTTGTACATTTTTCTTCCATAACTTAGAGCGTTGCTCTACACCAAAACGATGTTGCTCATCGATAATCACCATTCCTAAATTTTTGAATACTACAGGGTCCTCAATGAGGGCATGCGTACCGAGTAGTATATCAATTTCTCCTGCGGCTAATTCGGCTAAGAGTTCTCTGCGTTCTTTTGTTTTTGAAGAACCTGTTAAAATTTTTATGTTCAAGTCCATCCCATTCAACAATTCCGATAAGCTTACAAAGTGTTGCTGGGCAAGGATCTCCGTAGGTGCCATTAAGCACGCTTGGAATCCATTATCGATTGCCAATAGCATAGTGAGTAATGCCACAATAGTTTTTCCAGAGCCTACATCACCTTGCAATAAGCGATTCATTTGGAAACCTGTATTGGTATCGCCACGAATTTCTTTCACCACACGTTTTTGCGCATCGGTTAATTCAAAAGGTAATTGATTGCTGTAAAAATGATTGAACTTCTCTCCTACTTTAGAAAAAATAAATCCTTTCGAATTTAATTTTCTACCCTTATTGGCTTGTAGTAATTTTATTTGAATAAGAAATAATTCTTCGAATTTTAGTCGAGCCTGTGCACGTTGCAATTGTTTTGGATTCGTAGGGAAGTGAACTTCCTTCATCGCTTCCGCACGAGGCATCATTTTATATTTATCAATAATATTTTTAGGGAGGAATTCTTGAAACTCTTGCTCGGCTTGCATCATCAAAAGCTTTTGCAATTTCATGATGCCTTTAGAGTCGAGGAAAAATGTTTTTAATTTTTCTGTCGATGAATACACCGGCTGTAAAGCGGTTGCGTTTTCTAATTTAAAATCCTTAGTGAGTTCCATTTCCGGATGCACAATGTTAATGCGCATTCCGTATGCATTCGGCTTCCCGAATACCACGTATTCTTGTCCGACGATGATGGCCTTCTCTACCCACTTGATGCCTTGGAACCAAACCAGTTCCATGGTTCCAGTATGATCTTCAACGGTAGCTACTAAACGTTTTCCACGGCGTTCGCCTACTAATTGTTTAGAGGTAATTTTCCCGCGAAACTGAATATAGGGTAAATCAACATCTACTTCGTTGATGGTGTAGAATTTTGTTTTATCGATGTAACGAAAAGGGTAGTGACGAAGAAAATCGCCGAAGGTAAAGATGCCCAATTCTTTATTGATGACATCCGCTTTCGTCGGGCCAATTCCTTTCAAATATCCTATCGGTGTATCAAAAAAACTCATTGGTCTAAAAATAGAAAATATTATCGTGAAGGGCGAAAAGAATTTTGGTATGTTTGCAGATATATGTTGAAGAAGAAAGAATACTTACCCATCATTCTATTAATTGTACTTTCACTCATCTGGGGAAGCTCTTTTATCTTAATGAAAAATGGATTAAAAGTATATAGCGCAGCACAGGTAGCTACCATGCGAATGTTCTTTTCTTTCCTCTGCTTACTCCCATTAACACTTAAACATATTTGGAAAATTCCATTACGAAAATATGGAATGATCACCTTAGTGGGATTATTAGGCAATGGTATTCCTGCCATTTTATTTGCAACAGCACAAACCAAACTCAATAGTTCTACCGCGGGAGTATTAAACTGCTTAACGCCTTTGTTTACTTTGATTGTAGCGGCAGTATTTTTCAAACAAAAATTCGGCATTCAAAAAGTGGTGGGCGTGGTATTGGGATTATTTGGAGCAGTAACCTTAATTATGTTACGAAGCAATGGTAGCATTGATCCGAATTACACCTATGGCTTATATATTTTAGTAGCCACCATTTGTTATGCTTGGAGTGTGAACTTAATAAAGACATACTTGGCGGGTATGCCAGCGATATCTATTTCATCGATGGCTATATTGTTCATCGGACCAGCATACGGATATTATTTATTCGCACACACGGATTTCATGATTCGTACGGAATTAGCTGATGGTGCCTTGCATGCCTTAGGGTATGTGTTTTTATTAGCTTTATTTGGTACCGCGATATCGTTGATCTTATTTAATAAGTTAGTACAAATCACTACACCGATTTTTGCATCATCGGTTACCTACTTAATTCCTATCGTCGCTATTTTTTGGGGCGCCATCGATGGCGAACCCATTACGATTATTCATCTTATTGGGATGAGTGCTATTCTGTTTGGGGTGTATCTTGCGAATCGGACGAAATAGTTCGTGTGCTCGTATGCTCGTGTGCTCGTGTGCTCGTATAATTCACGAGCAAACGAATAACGAGCACACTAGCACACGAACTAGATTTTCTTCTTTAATTCCGCCCAGAGCTCATGGTAAGCAAGCGCTGCGCGCGAGTAGGTAGAATACGAAACTAGAGGTGCTTCATAAATTCCCATACGTTCTACATCGCTTGAATAAGGAATGGCTGTTTTAAGAATATGTTTTTTCTTGGTGTATTCTTCAACAATATCATTGTGCATGTTTTTTCGTGAATCATACATCGAGAAAAATCCAAACACTTTATTTTTATCTAAATTATTTTCATTAAAAAATTCCATGATCATATCATAACTACGTATGGATAGTACCGTTGGAATCATAGGCATTAAAATGATATCGGCTGCATGAAATAAATTTTCTGAAAGCAGAGATATTCCTGGAGGCGCATCAATAAATAATACATCATAATGTGCCGATAAATCTTTTAATGATTCTGCTAATTTTTTTCGAGATGATCTTTGGTCACCCAAATGTATATCCATATTGCGAATCGAAAGATCTGCAGGGATAAGATCTAAATTCTCATATTCCGTTTCTTTAACGGCTTCAATAATTTCTGAATGCTGCCCAATTAAACTCTTCACTCCACCTTTTACTTTTGATTTCACACGGTAGTAAAAAGAGGTTGATGCTTGTGGATCTAAATCCCACAACAGGGTTCTATCTCCTTCTGATGCTGCAAGAGCTGCCATGTTTACTGAAGTGGCTGTTTTACCGACTCCACCTTTTAGATTGTATACTGCAATTGTTACCATAGCAAAAAATTCTAAATTCTAAGTTTAAATAGTAGGATTTAGGTTCTAAGTTAGGCAATTTATTAAAAAAAATATCTTAATTTGCTTAATCACAATTCATAACTCACAACTCACAATTCATAACTCATAACTCACAATTACTAATTCCTAATTGAAAAAAATGAAATTATCCGAAATCACCTCTTACCTCGAATCCATTGCTCCGCTAGCTTACCAGGAATCGTATGACAATTCTGGGTTGTTAGTGGGTGATCCGAACATGGAGGTGAGTAAAGCGATTGTGAGTTTAGATTGCATAGAGGATGTGGTGGATGAAGCGATTCGTGAAGGAGCTAACCTTATCATCTCTCATCACCCTATAGTATTTTCAGGATTAAAGCGCTTTACGGGTAGTAATTACATTGAAAAGGTAGTGATGAAGGCCATTAAAAACGACATCGCCCTATATGCTATACATACCAATTTAGATAATGTGCGACATGGAGTGAGTGGTAAAATAGCGGAACGTTTGGGATTAGAGAATGTGCAGGTATTAGAACCCAAAACAGGATTGTTGAGTAAACTTCAAACATTTGTACCCCACGATAAAGCAGGAGAAGTGCGTGATGCGCTATTTGCAGCAGGTGCTGGGCATATTGGAAACTACAGCGAGTGTAGCTTTAATAGCGAGGGGTATGGCACTTTTATGGGTAACGACCAAAGCAATGCCTACATCGGTGAGAAGAATGTTTTACATACCGAGCCGGAGACTAAAGTGGAGGTAATATTACCGACACGACTTACTTCAAAAATATTAAAAGCTTTATTCTTGGCTCACCCTTATGAAGAGGTAGCTTATGAGCTTATTCGCATAGAAAATACGCACCAGGAAGTGGGCTCTGGAGTTATTGGAGAATTTCCGAAGGAACTTTCGGAAGGTGATTTTCTTCAATTATTAAAAACAGGCTTACAAACCAAAGTGGTTAGGCATACTCAAACCTTGGGTAAAACCATTAAAAAAGTAGCACTTTGCGGTGGTTCTGGTAGCTTTTTGCTAAAAAATGCACTCCAAGCGGGCGCCGATGCCTTTGTTACAGCGGATTATAAATATCACCAGTTCTTCGATGCGGAAGGTAAAATCCTTATTGCAGACGTTGGACATTATGAAAGTGAGCAGTTTACGATGGATTTGTTATTGGGAAAAATTCAAAAAAAATTTCCTACCTTTGCCATCTGCCTGACAAAATGCAACACCAATCCGGTATTTTATAGTATTTAAAGGGTATAGACATAGATTTACAAAATGGAAGCAACTGTAGAACAAAAACTTAAAGCATTATTCGAATTGCAAACTATCCACACTTCGATCGACAAGATTAGAACGATTCGCGGTGAATTACCAATGGAAGTGGCTGATTTAGAAGACGATGTAGCAGGTTTAGAGACTCGTATATCAAAAATTAAAGAAGAGATTAACGAGTTTGAAGATAACATCACAAACAAAAAAGCTTTGATGAAATCGGCTACTCAGTTAATTAAAAAATACGAGGAGCAACAAAACAACGTAAAAAACAACCGTGAATTCGAGGCTTTAACAAAAGAAATCGAGATCCAAGGTTTAGAAATACAAGTTGCTGAGAAGAAAATCAAAGAATACACTTACGAAATTGGAAACAAAGCTAAGGTATTAGAAAATGCTCAAACAGCATTAACAGAACGTAAAGGCGACTTAGAAGTTAAGAAGGCTGAGCTTGATAAAATCACCAAAGAAACAGAGAAAGACGAAGAAGCGTTAACTAAGAAAGCTACTAAAGCTGAAAAAGATATCGATGCTCGTTTGTTAATTGCATACAACAGACTTAGAGAAAATGCTAAAAATGGTTTAGCAGTAGTGACCATCCAACGTGATTCATGTGGTGGTTGTTTTAATCAAATTCCACCTCAACGTCAGGTTGACATTCGTCAGCATAAAAAAGTTATCGTTTGCGAACATTGCGGACGTATATTAGTAGATGACAACTTCGTGCCACAAGAAGCAGAAGCTTAATCTTAAATTAATCATTCTAAATAAAAAACGATTCCTATCTTTACGGAATCGTTTTTTTTATGTCTGCACGGGTAAAAACCTTACTATTTATTGGCCTTTTTTTACCATCTCTGGTAAAAGCAGATTTCTTGTTTAACGAAAATTGCATCAAAGCTTATCAAAGTATTATCAACTTGCGTTTGCAAGAAGGGCAGCAACTCATCAACATAGAGAAGAAAGCAAACCCGAAAAATAACATCCCCATTTTACTCGAAAACTACATTGATTTTTTCAAAGTCCTTACGACAGAAACTGATGCCTCTTTCGAAAAATTCAAACAAAACAAAAGTACCCGTATCGATATTATTGAAGACGACCCACAAAAAAATTCGCCATGGTATTTATATACATTGGCGGAAATAAATTTACAAAGTTGCATCAACCGATTGAAGTACCAAGAATTTGTAACTGGTGGATATGAATTGCAAAAAGCATATAAACTTTTAGAAGAGAACAAAAGGAAGTTCCCGAATTTTTTACCCAACCAAAAAAGCTTCGCACTACTTTATGGTTTAATTGGATTGGTTCCTGAACAATATAAATGGGCCTTATCAACCATCGGTTTAAAAGGAAATGTACAAGAAGGTATTGTGATGTTAGAAGAGTTAAAAACAAAACTGCCGAACTCTAGTTACGCATACTTCCAACCGGAAGCTATTTATTTTTTAAGCTTCATACAACTCACCATAGAAAACAATCCAAATATTTTTGATGTCGTTACTAAAAACACAGCGAACATCAGCAATCAAAGTTTATTAAAAATTTACATCTGTTCTTTAGTGGCACTACGAACAGGGCATAGCGGTGAAGCTATTGATCTACTTAGCAATCGTCCAAAGTCTGCAGCGTACTGCGATTTTATTCACCTCGATTACATGTTAGGTTGTGCTAAGCAATGCAGATTTGATAATGATGCGGTAAGCTATTTCGAAAATTATTTAAAAAACTATAACGGCAATTTCAATATTAAAGATTCCTATTTAAAAATTGCTTGGTATTATTTGCTGAAAGGAAATATTGATAAGTATAATGCATACACAGCGCTTTGTAAAATTAGAGGTAGTGCCATTTCAGAGAAAGATAAAGCCGCTGTGCTCCTGGCTTCTGAAGTTCACGCTCCAGAAATAAGTTTGTTGCGATCACGGCTTTATTTTGATGGTGGGTATTACAAAAAAGCATACGATGCTATTGTCGACAAAAAGTTAGAGAGTATTCCATTAACAAAAGACAAGGTTGAATATTTATTCCGCATGGGAAGAATTCAACTTGCATTAAACAACGATGAGCAAGCAATTATTTTCTTCAATGCTTGCATTGCAAAAGGATCTCAATTAAAATATCAATATGCAGCGAGTTCAAGTTTTTTCTTAGGAAGCATTTATGAGAAGAAAAAACAATTTAAGAAAGCTGCTACACAATATGAACTCTGCATGAGTCTCCCTAACGAAGAATACAAAAATAGCATAGAGAGTAAGGCTA
>CAJBVG010000151.1 GCA_903958995.1 uncultured bacterium
TGGTTAATGATGAATAGAGAGACAATAAAAATTAAAAAATTCTTCATAAATTAATTACACGTTTAAGAGCTTTTCGCCTATCATTTTGCTGATATATAGACAATTGCAATGTTAGATAACTGCGAGCTAATAACCCTTACTATAAAAAGGCATATTGAAGAAAATTACTATTGGGGGTATTTTTATTAGAATTGTTTATTTCTTATGTTTGAGAGATGGATAATTTCAAAATAAAGGGAGAGTACATTCACTTAAACCAGCTGTTAAAAGTACTTGGATGGGTAAATGATGGTGGTATGGCTAACGATGTCATCGATAATGAACTCGTAAAAGTGAACGGGCAAATTGAAACAAGAAGAAGGAACAAAATTTATCCGGGTATGACTATCGATTTTAACGGAAACTTGATAACCTGCCAATAGAAGTACATTTCTCTACAAAATATATAATTATTCTTAATAAGGTAATTTTCAGCGATTTCACGTATTTAACGTACAATTACAAGTTCAAACATCTAAGTGCTAACCTTTTAAATAAACTTTTTCAACACTCATATGTTGAAGAATTTGGGTTTTATATAAGAAATGAACTATATTAGATAGTTATTGTATAAAATACCATAACTAAACACTACATACTATATAAATATCAATTATGAAAAAAATCTACATTGTTTTATTGATGTTAACCTCATCGTTAGCATTTTCACAAACGGCCCCAATTACCTTTGAAACGGGTGCCCCAGGAAACGCATGGACCTGGACTACTTTTGAAAATGGTGCGAATGCTCCATTAGTTGTTGGCGCTAATCCTAGTGCTACAGGTGTTAACACTTCATCAACTGTTGCTCAAATGACTACTTTAATTACTGGTCAACCTTGGGCAGGTGTTGAAAGTTTACATGGTGCTGGAATAGGCACATTTACTTTATCTTCATCTAATGCGATTGTAAAAATTATGGTTTACAAATCGGTTATTAGTGATGTTGGAATTAAGTTTGCAACTGCTTCTGGTGCTTCTACTGGTGAAATTAAAGTACCTAATACTTTAGTAAATCAATGGGAAGAGTTAACGTTTAACTTCTCTGCAAAAATTGGTGAAACCAATGATCAAATTATTGTGTTTCCAGATTTTAATTTAGGTGGTAGAACAACAAATAACATTTGCTATTTTGATAACATTACTTTCTCTGCAGCTGTAACTTCTACAGACCCAACTACTGCAGCACCAACTCCTACAAGAGCTGCAGGTGATGTAAAATCAATGTTCAGTAATGCTTACACAAACGTAGGTGTTAGTACTTGGTTAACTTCTTGGTCTGCTGCTACATTAACTGATGTACTTATTGCAGGTAACGATACAAAGAAATATTCTGCTTTAGACTATGCAGGAATAGAAACTACAGGTGCTAATATGATCAATGCCGATTCTATGGCATATTTCCATATTGATATGTGGACTCCAAATGCAACTTCTTTCGGTGTGAAATTAGTTGACTTTGGTGCTGATGCTGCTTTTGGTGGTGGTGACGATAAAGAACACCAAATCAATGTTACACCAGTTCAAAATTCTTGGAACTCTTATAATTTCTTATTATCAGATTTCACTAACTTAACAACAAAAGGACATATCGCACAAATGATTTTAGTAGGTGTTCCTGCAGGTACTTCTACTATTTTTATTGATAACGTTTATTTTGCAAAACCTTTACCAATATTAACTCCTACAGTTGCTGCTCCAACTCCTACTAAAGCAGCAGGTGACGTAAAATCAATGTTTAGTAATGCATATACTAACGTAGGTGTTGATACTTGGAGAACTTCTTGGTCAAGCGCTACTTTAGCTGATATTCAAATTGCTGGTAACGACACTAAATTATATACTGCATTAGACTTTGTTGGTATCGAAACTACAGGTGCTAACATGATTAATGCCGATTCAATGGCTACATTCCATATGGATATGTGGACTCCAAATGCAACTTCTTTCGGTGTGAAATTAGTTGACTTTGGTGCTGACGGTGCATTTGGTGGTGGTGATGATAAAGAACACCAAATCAATGTTACTCCAGTTCAAAACACTTGGAATTCTTATGATTTCCTTATGTCTGACTTTACAAATCTTACAACAAAAGGTCATATCGCTCAAATGATATTAGTAGGTGTTCCTGCTGGTTCATCAACAGTGTATATCGACAACGTATATTTCGCAAAAGCTGCTGCAGTAGCAACTCCTGCACTTCCAGCTCCTACTCCTACTAAAGCAGCTGTTGATGTAATCTCAATGTATAGTAATGCTTACACTAACGTAGGTGTTGACACTTGGAGAACTTCTTGGTCGAATGCAACATTAACAGACATGGTTATCTTAGGTAACGATACTAAAAAATACACTGCATTAGATTTCGTAGGAATCGAAACTACAGGTGCTAACATGATAGATGCTTCTCTTATGACGAAATTCCACATCGATATGTGGACTCCAAATGCTACTTCATTCGGTGTGAAATTAGTTGACTTCGGTGCTGATGGAGCATTCGGTGGTGGTGATGATAAAGAACACCAAATCAATGTTACTCCTACTCTTAATGGATGGAACGCTTATGATTTCCTTTTAGCTGATTTCACTGGCCTTACAACAAAAGGACACATTGCTCAAATGATTTTAGTAGGTGTTCCTTCTGGAACTTCTACTATTTACATTGACAATGTTTACTTCAGTAAAGATGCTGTATTATTAGAACCTACAACTGCAGCTCCTACTCCTACTAAAGCAGCAGGAAATGTAATTTCATTATTCAGTAATGCATACACTAACGTAGCAATCGACACTTGGAGAACTTCTTGGTCATCTGCTGTATTAACAGAAATGCAAGTTGCTGGTAATGATGTTAAGAAATACTCTACTTTAGATTTCGTAGGTGTTGAAGCAACAGGTGCTAACATAATCAATGCATCAACTATGACAGATGTAAACATCGATGTTTGGACTCCAAACATGACTGCTTTCCGTTTGAAATTAGTTGACTTTGGTGCTGATGCTGCTTTTGCTGGTGGTGATGATACAGAACATGAATTAGTATTCACTCCAACATTAAATGGATGGAATACAATCTCAGTTCCATTTACAGACTTTACAGGACTAACTGCAAAATCTCATATCGCACAAATTATATTCTCAGGTTTACCAACTGGTACAGGTACTGTATATATTGATAACTTCTACTTCAGCAAAGCTGGAAATGTTGGTATCAATCAAAATGCAAAAA
>CAJBVG010000152.1 GCA_903958995.1 uncultured bacterium
AATCAGTAAATTTGGAGTAAAAGCATCATTCCAGTTCTCGTTTTAAGCTATTTTTTTGGGCTAGGGCGTTCAATTTCGTACCTTTGTGTTTCTTATGAAAAAAGTAGCATTTTATACCCTTGGATGTAAATTAAACTATTCGGAGACTTCTTCGATAGGACGACTATTTATTGATAATGGGTATGAAAAGGTGGAGTTTCATGAGACGGCGGATATTTATGTAATCAATACTTGTTCGGTTACCGACCATGCCGATAAAAAATGCAGGAAAGTGGTGAAGGAAGCATTGAAGCATTCGCCCAATGCATATGTTGCTATTATTGGTTGCTATGCACAATTAAAACCTCAAGAAATTTCTGAAATACCAGGTGTTGATATTGTACTCGGAGCTTCTGAGAAATTTCAATTGATGGATTACATCGGAAATTTATCGAAGCAAGAAGGGAAAGCGAAAATCTTTCAACAAGAAATTACACAAGTAGATTCCTTTGTTTCTAGTTTCTCTTATGGCGACAGAACACGTACATTTTTAAAAGTTCAAGATGGTTGCGATTATTCGTGTACCTTTTGTACTATCCCATTAGCTCGAGGAGCAAGTAGGAGTGATACGGTAGAGAATGTAGTTGAAAATGCGAAACGCATTGCCGAAACTGGCACCAAAGAAATTGTGCTAACAGGCGTAAACATTGGTGATTTCGGAGATAAGGGGAAATATACTTTTTTCGATTTAGTAAAAGCATTAGATGAAGTGGAAGGTATTGATCGGTTTAGAATATCATCCATCGAGCCAAATTTATTAAGCGATGAAATTATTGAATTTGTAGCTCGTTCTAAACGTTTCGTTCCACATTTTCATATTCCATTACAATCGGGTTCTAATAAAATTCTTGCAGCCATGCGCAGAAGATACAAACGTGAATTGTATACCGAACGCGTAAATAAAATAAGAGCCATAATGCCAGATGCTTGTATTGGAGTAGATGTGATTGTTGGATTCCCAGGCGAAACACGAGAAGATTTTATCGATACCTATAATTTCATTAACGAAATGGATATTTCGTATTTACACGTATTCACTTATTCTGAACGTGAAAATACTGTAGCCATTGAGATGAAAGGTGCAGTACCCGGATCTGATCGTGCGGAGCGTAATAAAATGCTTACCATACTTTCGGAGAAAAAACGCAGGCATTTTTACGAACAACAATTAGGTAAAGAAGCAGTGGTTTTATTTGAAGCCGACAGTAAAGATGGCTATATGCACGGATTTACTAGTAACTATGTAAAAGTAAGAGCTAAGTACGATCCTTTATTAGTAAACGATTTAAAAGAAATAAAATTAATTGACATTGCAGAAGATGGCGATGTTAATATTTCCGAAACGGAAATATTAACAATTAGGAATTAACAATTAGGAATTAGGAATTAAATTTGTCCAGTGTCCAGTGTCTAGTATCCAATAAATATAAAAATATCTCATATCTAATATCTCAATTCTTAAAACTACGAAGATGTTTCCAACCTTATCCGACCTATTAAACTACCTCTTCGGAGTGAACCTGCCATTACCCATTCAGATGTTTGGATTTATGGTGGCGATGGCCTTTATCATTGGTTACTATGTAATTGTAGCGGAGCTAAAGCGTAAGCAACTGCAAGGGATATTTACTGCTACGAAAAGAACTTTTGTAGAAGGATTACCTGCAACACGAAATGAGATTGTAACCAATGGAATTTTCGGATTTCTATTAGGATATAAATTGGTGTACATCGCCATGAACTATCGTTCGTTTACAGAGAACCCACCAGCCTTTGTGTTATCATTTGATGGTAATTTTTTAGCGGGGGTTATTGCTGCGGCAGGTATGTCGTATTATGCTTATTACGAAAAAGAGAAAACGAAATTACCGAAACCATTAAACAAAGAATACGAAGTATATCCACACGATTTAATGGGAACCATCATCATGATTGCTGCCGTGGCAGGAATTATTGGTGCTAAATTATTTCACAACTTAGAGAATTGGGATTCGTTTGTGAAAGATCCAATTGATGCATTAATGTCGTTTTCGGGATTAACATTTTATGGTGGATTAATTTTAGGATTAGGATCAGTTTATTATTATTCACGCAAAAATAATATTCCTTTTATACATTTAATTGATGCAGCTGCGCCGGGAATGATGTTAGCGTATGGAATTGGAAGAGTAGGTTGCCAGTTATCTGGTGATGGTGATTGGGGTATTGTGAATACTTTAGCAAAGCCTAGCTCTATATCGTTTTTACCCGATTGGATGTGGGCATTTAAATATCCACACAACGTAATCGGAGAAGGGGTTCAAATAGCAGGATGTGTTGGTCGACATTGTGCAGAATTACCTATGGCAGTTTTCC
>CAJBVG010000153.1 GCA_903958995.1 uncultured bacterium
GAAGTATCTCTTTTGTCTAATGAAATTACTGTTAGAGTAGTTCCTGAAAACACATACGTTAACGTATCATTTGTAGATAAAGAATCATCATCTGTTCCGATTGCAGTACCATTTGCAAAGAATTCAACAATTAATTCATTTGGAGCATACGTTTCTGTCGAATCTTGTAATAACTGACCATTGATAGTCACTTTTGTTTTTTGAGTAGTAGCTTCCCATTTACCTACGATTGATAACGGAGTTGCTGTGTTTTCGTCCTTCGAACAAGCAATTAAAGAAGTTGCCATTGCGAATACTAATACTGATCTTACTAATATTTTTTTCATTTTTGTTTTTTATAAGTGTTTTTATAGACCACTAATATAATATAATTGATAGGAATAGAAAATACTTATAAATAGGTCTAATTGCTTAAAATGATGCATCAATACATTGAATCGGAATTCCAGAAGCCATATTTCCTAGAATTAAAGCGCTTTTTAGACAATGAAACGACTTTAGGGAAAGTGATTTACCCCCATCAGAACTTGATATTTAATGCATTTGAGCAGTGTTTATTAGAAGAAATTAAAGTGGTAATCATCGGTCAAGACCCCTATCATGGGGCAGGGCAAGCGAATGGGTTAGCCTTTTCGGTAAACGTCGGACAAAAAATTCCACCCTCACTACGTAATATTTATAAAGAATTGAAAGATGATGTTGGTTTTGAAATTCCGACTCATGGTGACCTAACTGCATGGGCTAAGCAAGGAGTGCTACTATTAAATTCGGTAATGACTGTTGAAGAAGGGAAGCCAGGATCTCATCAACTCAAAGGATGGGAAACGTTTACAGATGCAGTAATCAATAAAATAAGTGGCGAAAACAATGGAATTATTTTCTTGCTTTGGGGCAATTATGCGAAATCTAAAATGGAATTAATAGATGCGAGTAAACACTATTTATTAACAGCTGCACATCCTTCACCACTCTCTGCCTATCAAGGCTTCTTCCATTGCAAACACTTTTCAAAAACGAATGAATATTTGCTTCAGCAAGGGAAGAAACCAATCAGTTGGCAATTGTAATGATTAATAATCTAAAGGTAATGCGTGTGAATATTTAGTGGTTGATAAAATCATCATCGTTTGTAAATGTGATATTTCTAATATCTTGCTGATTTTATCTAAAATTAAACGTTCGTAACTCTTAATGTCGGGAACGATTACTTTTAATAGAAAATCTGCCGAACCAGAAATATGATGACACTCTACGACCTCATCAATTTTCATGATTTGTTTGCTGAAGTTTTTTATGGCATCTGTTTTTTGATAATTAATAGATACTTGGATGAACGTTTTTATTTTCAATCCTAGCAACTCTTCGTTTACCATTGCATGGTAACTATTAATATAGCCTTGTGCTTCTAGCTTACGAACTCGCTCTAATGTAGGAGCTGGAGATAAACCGATGTCCATCGACAACTGAATATTCGTAATTCTTCCATTTTCTTGTAAGATTTTTAAAATCTTAAAATCGGTACTGTCTAAGCCAATCATATAATATCCTATAGGTGTGAAATTAATTTAACTAATATAGACATTTATAGAAATATTATTCTGAAAAATGTAATTTAAATTCATTCTTACATTATAATATTTTTTTACTAATTTAGGGGAGTCTAAAAAATAAATTAGTGAATAAGAATTCTCATACAGAAGAAAACTACTTAAAAGCCATCTTTAAGCTTCAAGAAAAAGATAGAGCTGAGGTTTCTACAAACGATATTGCAAAGCTTGTGAACACTCGCGCAGCATCAGTAACCGATATGTTGAAGCGCTTAGCCGACAAAAATTTAGTGCATTACAAAAAATATCAGGGGGTAAGTTTAACGGATCTTGGCAAAAAAGCTGCAATTAACATTATTAGAAAACATCGATTATGGGAATCCTTTTTAGTGGATAAGCTAAATTTCAAATGGGATGAGGTGCATGATATTGCAGAGCAGATGGAGCATGTGGAATCGGAGGAGTTAATTAATCGATTAAATGAATTCTTAGGCTTCCCAGAATATGATCCACATGGCGACCCTATACCTTCAAAAAACGGAGTATTTGCTGGTAAGGAAATGAATGTTCTTCATGATATGCCAGTTGGTTTTATTGGAATCATTTCGGGTGTCAATGAACATAGTCAAGCTTTTTTAAATCACCTAGATAAAATTAATATCAAGCTTGGAGTGCAAGTAAAAGTAGAAGATCGTAATGATTATGATAATTCGTTTTGGATTAGCATAGGCTCTACAGAACCTGTATTTATTAGTAAAGAAGTAGCAAAAAATCTTTTAGTTTTTAAGAAATAATATGCAAGAAGAATCTCTGAGTGAAGTACACGGAAGTGTAAAAATTCCAGTAGGGAAAAATAAATGGCGAAAGTTTTTCGCATTTGTTGGTCCGGCGTATTTAGTAAGCGTTGGTTACATGGATCCAGGCAATTGGGCAACCGATATCGCTGGTGGTAGTATGTATGGTTATAAGCTCATTTGGGTATTGTTGATGTCTAACTTAATGGCGCTCTTACTGCAGAGTTTAAGTGCACGTTTGGGAGTAGTGCGAGGATTAGACTTAGCCCAAGCCTCTCGTAAAATTTATCCAGCATGGGTTAATATTCCTTTGTATACTCTTGCCGAGCTTGCCATTGCAGCATGTGATTTAGCAGAGATTATCGGTATGGCTATCGGTCTGCAACTCTTATTCGGATTGCCTTTAATAATAGGAATTAGCATTACAGTGCTCGATACTTTATTGTTATTGTTTTTGATGAATAGAGGGATTCGAATTTTAGAACGTTTTATCATCTCACTCATATTTATTATCGGAGTATCTTTTCTTACCGAGTTAATTATTGTTCAGCCAGTCATTTCTGAAGTGATGTCGGGTTTTCTTCCAACTAATTTAGATGGCAGTGCCTTATACATTGCCATTGGAATTATTGGGGCAACGGTAATGCCACATAATCTTTATCTACATTCTTCACTCGTACAAACACGTTCCATAGGGAAGTCGGAGCGAGGGATAAAAGATGCATTGAAATATAATTTCATTGATTCAACTATAGCATTGAACTTAGCTTTTTTTGTGAATGCCGCTATCTTAATTTTAGCCGCCACAGCATTTTATAAAAACGGGTTATTTCAAGTGGCAGAAATACAAGATGCTCATCGACTTTTGAAGAGTATTTTTGGTTCATTAGCTCCAACTTTATTTGCTATTGCGTTAATAAGTGCCGGACAAAGTTCCACTATTACAGGAACACTTGCAGGGCAAATTGTAATGGAAGGGTATTTGAACTTGAGAATTCGCCCATGGTTACGAAGATTAATTACTAGATTAATAGCTGTTGCCCCTGCACTAATTACCATACTTTATTTTGGTGAACAAAAACTTGGTTCACTCTTGATTTTAAGTCAGGTTGTATTGAGTTTACAATTAGGATTCGCCATCATACCATTAATCCATTTTACCTCGGATGCAAAAGAGATGAAAGCTTTTGTCATTAAACCTTGGGTTAAAATTCTAGCATGGATTACTGCAATCGTCATTATCGGTTTAAATATTAAACTTGTTTATGCAGAGATGTCGGATTGGATTAGTAATTCTAATGGAGCTTGGTATATCTATGTGATTGTTTTGCCTATCATCGCTTTCTTTTTATTCTTATTAATTTACATCATTATTAACCCATGGTTAAACAAAGTACTTCGTCCATTAACTCATCCACACGAAGGATTTAATTCTTTTGAAATTGACATACCCCTTAAAGCAAAACGAATACTTGTGCCAATTGATTTTAGTTCATTTGATAAGATTGCAATTAATCAAGCCTTACAAATAGGAGGGAATACCGCTACATACATATTGGTGCACGTTGTAGAAACCGTTGCCGCACGATATTCAGGGAAAGATTCTGATGATAGTGAAACGCGTAGCGATGAGAGTGAATTGAAATTGTACGAATCTGAATTAATTAAAAATGGGTATGCCAGTACTTCTATCATTGCATACGGTAACCCCGCTAAAGCAATTGCCGACACCGCAGTAAAAGAACATGCGGAACTCATTGTTATGGCAGCTCACGGACATAAAGGTATTAAGGACATCTGGTTAGGCTCTACACTCGACTCCTTAAGGCATAAGGTGAAGATACCGGTGATGATCGCTAGGTAATCGAAGTGTCGAATTTGTCGAAGTGTCGAATTTGTCGAAATGTCGAATTATTTCAAGAATAATCTATTTAAAAAAAGTTGCATTTATGCAGTTGTATTTATTTTAGTTTGGAAGTAATTTCCCCAAAAAAATATTATGCATAATGAACAATTAAAATCAATAAGTTTTGAACTTGCGTCTGAGATTATTGATATCTGTGAAGTATTAGATAATAAAGGGAAGAAAGTAATAGCTAACCAGCTTTTAAAAGCTGGGACATCTATCGGTGCTAATATTAGAGAATCAATTTACGCTGAAAGTAAAAATGATTTTATTCATAAAATTAGTATTGCACGAAAAGAGGCATCAGAATGCAGCTATTGGCTAGAATTAATCTTAAAGAAAAATATTATGTCAATCTCAGATAAAGTATTTGACCTTTTAGATCACATTCAAAGAATAATTACAATTCTACTAAAAAGTTCTAGGAGCTAAGACCCTTCGACAAATTCGACCCTTCGACCCTTCGACTCTTCGACAATTTCGACCCTTCGACAAATTCGACCCTTCGACTATTCGACCCTTCGACTCTTCGACAATTTCGACATTTCGATTTTAGCA
>CAJBVG010000154.1 GCA_903958995.1 uncultured bacterium
CAGCCTTAAACAGTCTTTCATCAAACATCATTAAATACAAGGCAGACAGCGCTGGTATGGGTCCATCAAACCATGCTTCGTTCTACTTAAAAGATGTACCAGTTTTACATTTTTATACAGGTACTCACAGCGATTACCACAAACCAAGTGATGATGCCAATAAAATTAATAACCAAGGTGAAGCTTATGTATTAAACTTCATTGTTTCTATAATCAATACTATGGATAAAGAAGATAAAATTTTATTTACTCCAACAAAAAATATCAACGCTTCTTCATCATCTACTAGTTTCAAAGTAACCTTAGGGGTTATTCCTGATTATGCTTTTGATGGTTCTGGATTAAGACTTGATGGTGTTAGCGAAGGAAAATCTGCTCAGAAAGCTGGTTTGAAACAAGGAGATATTATTACGATGATGGACGAATTGAAAATCGAAAACATCCAAGATTATATGAAAGGTTTGAGCATGTTCAAAAAAGGTCAGACTGTTCAATTAAAAATTAACCGAGCAGGTAAGGAAATGATTGTTCCTGCTACTTTTTAATAAACTTAATTGAAAACTGTTTTTCAGTCGTATACCCTTTCAATAAATATATCCCTCTAGGCAATTGATGAATGTCTATTTTATTTGTTAAAAAATATTCATTCATTAATTGACCTTGTGCATTTACCACTGTTACATATTGCACATTCTCAGCTACGATATTTATCTCTTCATTTGCTGGGTTAGGATACGTTTTTAACTTCAACTTATTTTCACCATCTATTCCACCATATATTTCATGGTAAAAACTCATAAAATCGCAGGTTTGATTTGCAGAATAATATGGATTTAGCAACTGATGATTAAGTAAAAACAGTGTATCTGAAATAAAGCTACCCGAAACAACGGTTTCTAAAAAATCTGTAGAAACATCATACATTTCAACAGTTGTTCCTGTAGTTATATTTTCAAAATAAGAAGTACTACCAAAATTTAAGGAATACAGGTTATAATCTAAACCATCACGTTTAAATAGTAAGAAGCCACTCATATCTGTAGGAATAATTAATCGATTTTCGTATTCAGAAAAATTAGAATTGATAGGTAAACTAAGCCTTTCAATCAATGTGTCAATATCTCGATATACGTTAAAACTTTGTGTTAAAACTTGCGAATTATTTTGCTTGTAAAATGCCCAAATTATATTACTATATCTAGCTTCTAAATGACTTGTAAAATCGAATGTTATATAGGGTTCACATGCCAAGAAATTAAGATTTAAACTTGTATCCGCTTTGAACATGAAATTTGCATATCCAGTATTCAAATTTGTTCGAACGGTAAAGGTGTCTATTTTTGCAAAATCACTTGCACTCCCCGCAACATATACAATGTTGTTTAGCTCTTCAATGCTTGAAATAGTTCTAACATTTGGGAAATACTTTGTTGAAATTACATTTCCGTTATTTGCATTTATTTTAATAATGGAAGATTCAATGTCGTTGTGCAATGTACTCACTAAAATGTTTCCCGAATTCAGCTCCGTAACACTTGTAGCCATACTGTTATACATAGAATCTTGTATAATGGTAATCCAATTAAATTCTCCCGACTCTCCTTTTAAACTCAGTATAAACGATGACGTTCTGTTACTATCCAAGGCGTAATAGGTATTACTATCGATACTAATAGAATCAGAAAATAGCCCTACTATAATTGTTGAGTTAGAGTATACCAAATTCTTTAATTGATAGGGATAAATAGTTCCTTTTAAGTTTACTTGCCAAACAAATGGATGCCCCCAATTTAAATCGGAATTAAATACCCACATATCGCCACATTTATGCTGAGTAAATGAGGGTATAAATTTCTTAGGCTGTATTCCAGCTGCAATTGTTCCAAAAAAATTATCATTATCAACACATAAAATTTGTGTTCCACCTTTGGAAGAAAAACTCTCTGTGAAATATTCGTTGATCGACAAATTACCAACTTGAGTACCTTGAGAGAATGAACATAAACTGATTAATGTGACAAAAAACAATAGGAAGATGTGCTTCATAACATAAAAATACAAATTGAAAAGCAATCATTTAGCCAAAATTAGAGCCATTGTCTAGTATTTGTTCGGATTTTATCGATACTGTATCATCTGAATTATTAGAATACAGCCTAATATTTATCATTCTGATATAAAATGTCGATTTCAAAAGCCTTATCAAACTCATTTATTGAAATACTAGTTCCAACGTACATAGCAACTTTTTCGAAGTCTTGAAAGGTTATTTGATTCATATTTTATATCTTTAGTGCATTAAATAATACAATATAATGTCAAATTTCGAAATTAGTAAAGTATTAAAGATCGTTGATAACGATAAAGGCATGGCTAGAACCTTACTAGAAATGACTTTAGAGTTAGGCACTATTGATTTTAATGAGATGAAACGTTTAACGGCAAATGCTGAATTTGATGCAGCCGGTAAATTAGCTCATAAGTTAAAATCAAGTTTAGCAACCTTAGGATTTAATAGTATTTCTGAGATGATGAAAGACTTGGAACATTATTCTAAAACTTCTGTTGATCCAGCTACTTTTGAAACTAAAATGGAAAATTTAGAAATGGCTTTAGAAGAGTTATTTGCTTTTATTCGTCACTCGCTTGCTTCCGACTTGGTGTAATACTCAAGCAGATTATCATACTGGTATTCAAAATTTAATTCACTTTTCGATTTAGCATTACTTACCCATCGTGTTTCCTCTGTGTCTAACGCAAATAAAGGCGCTTCAAGACTTTGACTCAAACAAACTTTGGTATAAAATTCCTCACGTGTAGGATGTTCTGAAGAACACACATTAAACACACCAACTACAACTTGTTGTATACATTGTTCGATGAAACGAATGACATCGGTTTGATGTACTAAGTTTATTTTGTTCTTAGGATTAGCTACATTTTTTTTACCCGCTAAAAAACGTGCTGGATTTCTGTTCGGGCCAACTAAGCCCGATAATCTTAAGATAATATAATTGATACTCGTACTGTTTAACGTTAATTCTTTCTGAGCAACAGTAGATTCTTTTAATAGAATGTCATCGGTTTCGCTAACCTCTCCAATCATACCATTATAAATGGATGTAGAAGAAATAAAGATAATTTTCTGCACCCCATATTTTTCTAAATCGCGGTACAATTGATGGTAATGTTCTATATTATTTTCATTTTCAGCAATGGCAATAATAACGACATCGGATGCTGCTTCCTGAGGGAATTCTTCTCGTAACTTCCATGCGTAATTTGGGTAAGATAATCCTGAGATACCACCATGTCGATTGGTAACCTTTATGGCATACGATAGAGCGTGGAAGTAATCGGCGCAAGCCTTTCCGAGCCAACCATAACCAATAATACTTATCGATTTCATTAAAGTTCTTTACGTAAACGAGCAACTGGAATATTCAGTTGTTCTCTATATTTAGCCACGGTACGGCGAGCAATATTATAACCGTTTTCTTTTAAGATTTCCGCTAACTTCTCATCGGCCAATGGGTGAAGTTTGTCTTCGTTACCAATACACTCTTCTAGAATTTTCTTTACCTCGCGGTTAGAAACTTCTTCTCCACTTTCTGTTTGAATTCCTTCTGAGAAGAAAGACTTTAATAAGAATGTTCCGAATTCTGTTTGCACATATTTACTATTGGCAACACGAGAAACTGTAGAGATATCCATCTGCACTTGATCGGCAATGTCTTTTAATATCATGGGTCTCAGCTTACGATCATCTCCTGTTAAGAAATAATCATACTGAAAATTCATGATGGCATTCATGGTTTTTATTAAGGTTTGCTGACGTTGTTTAATGGCGTCGATAAACCATTTTGCAGAATCCAATTTTTGTTTCACAAACTGCACGGCCTCTTTCATCTTCTTATCTTTCTGCACTGATTTATCGTAAGTCTGGAACATCTCTTGGTACGAGCGGCTTACTCTTAACTCTGGAGCATTCTTAGAGTTCAGTGTTAATAATAAGTACTGATCATTTTTATTGATGATAAAATCAGGTATCACTTGCAATTGCTTAGAATTATCGGCAAATGAGTTTCCTGGCTTTGGATTTAATTTTAGTATTTCATTTATCGCGCTTTTCAACTCTTCAGAACTAATGCCTAAGCTTCGTTCTAATTTATCGTAATGCTTTTTCGTAAATTCATCTAAATAATCTCGTACAATAGTAGTAGCAAGTTTTATACTAATTGGATTTTGATTTTTTCGTCTCAACTGAAGTAACAAGCATTCTTGCAAATCTCTTGCTCCTACACCTTCCGGATCAAACGATTGTATGATTTCTAAGAGATGCAATATTTCAGCTTCATTCGTAAAAATATTTTGAGAAAAAGCTAAGTCGTCTACTAACGCAATAATTGGACGGCGTAAATAACCATCATCATCTAAACTGCCGAGAATTTGCTGTGCCACCATGAACTCATGATCACCCATTACACAAAGACTCAACTGTACTTGTAGCATTTCATGGAAAGAAGATGAAACAGCAATAGGCATTTCACGCTTCTCTTCATCATCAGAATCGTTATCACTCATCATTCGATAACCATCATCTTGATCATCATCTTGTAGGTAATCGTCGATGTTGAACTCGTCGGGAGTGTCGTTAACCTCCTCTTTGGTATCGTTATTATGATCTTCGTCTAATGAATATTCGGGAATTTCTTCAGCACTGGATAGGCTGGCATCTTCTAAAGCAGGATTTTCTTCTAGCTCTTCTTTGATCCTAGAATCGAGCATAACAGTAGGTATCTGCAACAATTTTATAAATTGAATTTGCTGCGGAGATAACTTTTGTAGTAGTTTCTGTTGTAAACTCTGCTTTAACATACTTTTAATTCCCTCGAAAATACGATAAAAAAAAAGAAAAAACACTATTTTTGCTTTCGCTAGATAGACAAATGAGATTCTTATGACATATATTAAAGATTTAAAAAACGAAGAAGGTAAAACAGTAAGCCTAAATGGTTGGGTATCAAATAAGCGCACGGGTAAAGGACTTGTATTTATTATTCTACGTGATGGTACAGGCTTATGTCAATGTGTTGTTACAGAAGAAAGCATTGATCCAACACTATTTCAAATTGCAGATAAACTTAGTCAAGAGTCATCATTAAAAATCACTGGTACCGTTCATAAAGATGAACGCCAAGTTGGTGGATATGAAATACAAGTAACTGATATATCGGTTTATCATATTGCCGAAGAGTATCCTATTTCCAATAAACCACACGGTATCGAGTTCTTAATGGATAATCGTCACTTATGGTTGCGTTCTCGCAGACAATGGGCGATTATGAAAATTAGAAATACGATTTCATTTGCTATACATAAGTTTTTCCAAGAGAATGATTTCGTACAAATGGATGCTCCAATTTTTACAGGTAACGCTTGTGAAGGAACAACCAATTTATTTGAAACAGAATTCTACGATACCCCAGCATATTTATCACAATCCGGACAATTATACGGGGAAGCGATGGCTATGGCAATGGGTAAAATCTATACATTCGGACCAACCTTCCGTGCAGAGAAATCAAAAACACGTAGACATTTATCTGAGTTTTGGATGATTGAACCAGAGATGGCATTCTATGATTTAGATATGAACATGGATTTGATTGAAAACTTCTTACGTTATGTAGTTTCTGATGTATTGAAAAACTGCGAAGAAGAATTAGCCATTATCGAAAGAGACACTACCATTTTAAAAAATATCGTTACTACATTCCCACGTTTACCATACGATGAAGCGGTAAGAATCATTAAGGGTGAGCAAGATGTAAACGGTAAAAACTCAATCAAAACATTAGAAGCAGACTTAGAAAAAGTTCAACAACGTATCGCAGCTATAGAAGCTGACATTAAAGAACGTGAAGAAAAGATTGCAACTCCTGGAATGAAAAAAGGAGAAATCAATTTCAATGTGAATAAGATTTCTGATTTACGAGAAGAGTTAAAAGATTGTGAAGAGGATGCTCGTAACATTCCACAATGGTTAGAATCGGCAAGAACATTTAAATATGGTGAAGATTTTGGTGGATCAGATGAAACGGTATTAACTCGTTTATTCGAAACCCCAATCATGGTCTATAACTGGCCACATGAAGTAAAAGCATTCTACTTAAAACGAGCTACAGATAGTCGCTTCGCTAAAGGTGTGGATGTATTAGCACCAGAAGGATACGGAGAAATAGTAGGTGGTGGAGAACGTGAAACCGACAAAGATTTGTTGATTGCGAAAATCAATGAACATGAATTACCAATGGAAGCCTTTGAATGGTATTTGGATTTACGCCGTTACGGTAGTGTTCCTCATGCTGGTTTTGGATTAGGCTTAGAACGCTTGGTTGCTTGGGTATGTAAATTACCACACGTAAGAGAAACTATACCTTTCCCTAGAATGTACGGCAGACTATTACCATAGTTAGAATTGTATTATAATTTTATTCCCATTATATTAGTTTTCTAAACCAAACATAATGGGAATACTTACAGAATTTAAAACATTCGTCTCTCGCGGCAACGCCGTTGAGCTAGCGATTGGTGTTGTAATCGGTGCTGCTTTTCAAAAAGTAGTCGACTCTATTGTTACCGATATCATTATGCCACCAATCGGTTATTTAATTGGCAAAGTAGAATTCAAAGATTTACAATTACATCTCGGTGAAACCGTAACGATTAAGTACGGCAGTTTCATTCAAACCCTAATCCAATTTGCCATAATAGCCTTCACCATTTTCTTAGTGGTTAAGCTATTAAACAGGATGAAACGAGATGAGGATCTTGTTGATTTACCGTAGTTCGTGTGCTCATTAATCGTGTGCTAACCTTTAACTCATAATTCATAACTCATAACTCATAATTTTAAAGTATGAAAACTAAATCCATACTATTCTCGATATTCATTATTTCGTGTACAAGTGCTTCCTATGCACAAACAGATACAGTGAAATATAAGAAAGGCGGTTTAACCGCTTTAAATATTAGTCAGTCGTCTTTTACTAACTGGGCAGCCGGTGGTATTAGTAATGTTAACGTAATCTCTCTTATTAGCTTATACGCCAACAGGAAGTCAGCTGCTAGCAATTGGGAGAACAACTTGGACATGGGTTTTGGCTTACAAAAAATTGATGGTGGTGATTACCGTAAGAGTGAAGATAGAATCGAGATGAACAGTAAATATGGTCGTACCATAAACAATAAGCTAAATTATTCGGTTTTATTAAACTTCAGGTCTCAATTTGCACAAGGTTTTAATTATACCGATACCAGTGTGGTGTACGTGTCTAATTTCTTATCGCCTTCATTCACAACGCTATCAGCGGGTTTAGATTATCGTCCGACGCAAGGATTAACCATTTACTTATCACCTATTACTGGTAAAGTGACTACCGTAACCGACGACAAATTATCAAAAGCGGGAGCTTATGGAGTTACACCAGGTAAAATGGTACGATTTGAGTTCGGATCTTTGGCTTCGATCAAATACCAAAGGGTGTTTAAAAACAATATTCAATTAAAGTCAAAACTCGACTTATTTAGCAACTTTAAGGACGTTCAAGCGGTGGATATAAATTGGGAAAATATCTTCGCTTTTCAGGTCACAAAACTGCTGAATGTTTCACTGACGACGAACTTATTATACGATCAGGACATATTAATCCCGAAAAAAGTGGAACAAAGTTCGGGAGTATTTTCTGTAGAAAACAAGCCTAGAACACAGTTTAAGCAGGTTTTCTCTTTGGGCGTAACTTATAAGTTCTGATATTTTAAATAAAAATTGCATTCTAAAGCTAGCTTCCTTATATTTGCAGCCTTGTTTTAAGAAATAAAAAGAAATGAAACGTACATTCCAACCATCGCAAAGAAAAAGAAGAAATAAACACGGATTCAGAGAGAGAATGTCTTCTGCAAACGGTCGTCGTGTTTTGGCTTCAAGAAGAGCTAAAGGCAGAAAAAAATTAACCGTTTCTAGCGAGAAGCTACATAAACGCTAATCCTTCCGGTGGACGTTTTTGATTGTGGGCCAATTCAAAAATTCCATAATCGTACGGAACCCGATGAAAAAATATTACTTCAGAAAAGAAGAACGCTTGTGCAGTATAAAGCAAATTGAACAGCTTTATAGCCTTGGTTCTTCTTTTTCTTTTTACCCTTTCCGTATAATCCATAGCTCGGTTTCAACCTTAACCGTTCCTGCTCAGATTGTTATCAGCGTTCCTAAACGAAAGTTTAAACGTGCTGTTGATCGAAATCGCATTAAGCGACAAATCCGCGAGGCCTATCGCTTTGCCAAAACTGATTTGCTTTATCCTGCTTTAATAGAGAAAACCCTACATTTACATCTATTAATTATCTATACGGGTAACGAAATAATTACTACTGAAAGCATCAGAAAAAAACTAAATTTAGCCTTAGAACGTTTACTAAATAAGATTTAAGCAATGTTTTCATTCCTTTTCACCCTAATCATCCGTATTTACCAAAAATTGATCTCCCCTATTTTACCGAATGCTTGTCGTTATACTCCAACGTGTTCAGAATATGGTGTGCAGGCCATCAAGAAATATGGTGCTTGGCGTGGTGGATGGAAAGCACTTAAACGAATTTCAAGTTGCCACCCTTGGGGAGGCAGTGGATATGACCCTTTACAATAATTAGGATATGAAGAGATTTAAGAAAATTAGTTTAACATTCGGTATTATCATTTCAGTGATTGGCTCCTTTGCCTTCGTTGATAATTACTTTGAAATATCGAAGAACCTTGAAATTTTCACAACGACCTACAAAGAAATCAATGCCAATTATGTAGACGACATCGATGCAGCAAAAATGATGCGCACTGGAATCGAAGCTATGGTAGAGTCGCTCGACCCTTACACTAACTTTATTTCAGAATCGGAAGTAGAAGACTATCGCTTCATGACTACAGGGCAGTACGGAGGCGTAGGAGCAACAATCTTCCAACGCGACAAGTATATTCTCATCCGCGAGACATACGAAGGTTACCCGGCCCAAAAGGCTGGTTTACGTCCAGGCGATATCATCTTAGAAATAGATGGGAAAGTACTATATGGAAAAAACAATAATGAGGTGAGTAAATTCCTCAAAGGCTCGGCAGGTACAGAATTGAAAGTGATTATAAAACGTGATGGCGAAGAAAAGCCGCTAAACATCACCTTAAAAAGAGAAGAAATCCAAATTAGCAATGTTCCATACTATGGTATGGTAAACGATCATATTGGAATTATTCAATTAAAAGGATTTACTCAAAATGCTGGCAAAGAAGTGAAGCTAGCTTTAAATGAATTAAAGAAAAACAAAAATCTTACTGGAGTAATTTTAGATTTACGTGGCAACCCTGGAGGGTTATTACACGAAGCGGTAGATATCTCCAATATATTTGTAAACAAAGGAGAATTTGCAGTTGATACGCGTGGTAAAAATAAAGACTCTAATAAAAAATATTTTACGATTAATGAGCCTATCGATGCTGAAATTCCATTGGCAATATTAACAAACAGCAGTTCAGCTTCTGCATCAGAAATTGTTTCGGGTGTGGTACAAGATGTAGACCGTGGTGTAATTGTTGGCCAACGTACATTTGGTAAAGGACTTGTGCAAACAACTCGTCCGCTTACCTACAATGCACAATTGAAAATCACCACAGCAAAGTATTACATCCCTAGTGGACGTTGTATTCAAGCATTAGATTATTCAAATAGAAACGCAGATGGCTCGGTTGGCAAAGTGCCTGATTCATTAATTAAAGAGTTTAAAACTAAAGCAGGTAGAAAAGTGTACGATGGTGGTGGTGTTGCTCCAGACTTCAAGACAGATGTTCCGGTTTATGCTAGCATTACGCAAAGCTTATTAAATAAAAACATCATTTTTGATTATGTAAATCTATATGTGAAGAATCATCCATCAGCACCTTCAATTTCTACATTTATGTTGAATGCTAATGAATACAATGAATTCGTGACCTATGTAAAATCAAAAGATTTCGAATACAATACAAAATCGGAGCGCTTACTCGATGATTACAAAGAAGCAGCAGTAAAAGAGAAATACTACGATGCAGTAAAGGCAGATTTCGAGCAATTACGTTCTAAATTACTACACGATAAAGGTGCGGACTTAATAAAGTTCCAATCAGAAATAAAAGAAATATTGGAAGAAGAAATTGCTTCTCGTTATTATTTCCAAAAAGGAAGAATACAACAATCATTAAAAAATGATGTTGATGTAAAGAAGGCTATAGAAGTATTAAATGATAAAGCTCTATATTCGGTTACCTTAAAAAGTAAAGACTTAAGCAAAAACTAAATGGTTGATATTATAATTCTTGTATTACTCGGTGGACTTGGTGGATTATTAGCTGGCTTGTTAGGAATTGGTGGTGGTATTATTTACGTACTGATATTCGATTATTACTTACATAAATTAGGTGTTCCCAATGAACTCATTGTACCATCAATCATTGCAAATTCTATGTTTGCCATACTTTTCGCAGGAGTAAGTGGGAGTTATAAGCAATGGAAAAATAAGAATTTCTTCCCAAAAGAAATGCTTACAACTGGAATAGCAGCATCAATAAGTTCAATTGCGTTTTCTTATATTATTAGTCAAGGACATTGGTACACAAAAGAAAAATTCACATTCGTTTTTATTATACTATTATTATTAATTGCAATACGTTTATTCACTCAACGTAAAAAAGTAGAAAGCACTGAACATCCGGTTCCTAATCCGCTTCCGCTAAGCATTACAGGATTAATATCGGGTACCATTGCAGCATTTTCAGGCATTGGTGGTGGTGTAATTATCGTACCGATATTAACAGACTTTTTAAAATTGCCAATTAAGAAAGCTACTTCCATTTCGTTAGGTGTTATTAGCATCATGGCATTATCTACATCACTTTATAATAGTTTTTTTAGTGCTGCAAATGCGTCGGGCCATTCCTTAATTGTATTTTCATTAGCACTTCCAGTAGCCATTGGTAGTTTAATTGCTTCGCCAATTGGAGTGAGTATTTCTAATAAATTAAATCCAAAACATATCCGTTTAATTTTAATTGTATTTTTATTAGTCGTTATTTCGAAAATGATAATCAGTTTGTAAATGTTACTTCTACTCATTGAAACTTCTAGTATTAATTGTTCGGTTGCTTTATGCGATGAACATCAAGTATTAGCATCCATCGAAAAATGCGAGCAGAATGTACACGCGAGTTTTTTAACATTATATATAAACGAAGTACTCACTACAGCCAATAAGAAAATCGAAGACATCGATGCTATTGCTGTTGGTAAGGGTCCAGGATCGTATACCGGATTAAGAATTGGAGTTTCTACAGCTAAAGGATTATGTTACTCTTTAGATAAACCATTAATCTCTTGCAATAGCTTAAACACTTTATTTATTCAAGCAAAAGAAATTAATCATCAAGAAAATGCAATTTATTGCCCATTAATTGATGCCCGAAGAATGGAAGTCTATTCTTGCATGATGAATGCTCGAGGGGAATCATTAAGCGAAATCTCTGCCATCATTTTAAACGAACAGAGTTATGAGGAAATCTTAAAAGAGAACAAAATGATTTTCTTTGGGGATGGTGCAGAAAAAACGAAATCGTTATTCACTTCTTCCGAAAACATAGAATACATCGACAACCTCTACCCTTCTGCCACTGCGATGAAGGAGGAAGCCCTAATGAAATTTCACTCAAAAGATTTTGAAGATGTGGCCTATTTTGAACCTTATTATTTAAAGGAGTTTTTCCTAACCACAAAAAAATAACATAAAAAAATCCCGTTGTTTCCAACGGGATTTTTTTATATCAACCCTTGCTGTTATTCAAGAATTGTAAATTCTACTCTTCTATTTTTAGCTCTACCTGCTGCAGTTTTATTATCAGCAACTGGTTTACTAGGTCCGTAACCTTTTGCAGTAACTCTAGCAGCATCTATGCCTTTATCAGTAAAGAATTTCTTCACTGCATCAGCTCTACTTTGTGATAATTTAAAGTTAGCTACAGATTTACCAGCATTATCAGTATGACCTTCTATTAATAATTTAAACGATGGTTTCTTAACCATTAATTCATTTAATAATGTTAATGAAGTGAATGATGATTCAGAGATAATTGCTTTTCCTGTTTCGAAGTTTAAGTTACTAAACACTTTGTTTATCACTTCTTGCTCTTCAACAGTAAGTTCTACTTTTTGAGGAATTGCAGGGCAACCATTGTTGTCTGCAGGACCTGCAACATTAGGGCATTTATCATCTTTATCAAAGATACCATCACCATCAATATCAGCCCATGGGCAACCTTTATTTTCTAAAGGACCAGGAGTATTGATACATGAGTCAACGTTATCAAATAATAAGTCACCATCAGTATCTGGGCAACCATTGTGGTCTTTAACTCCAGCACTGCTCGGACAAGCATCATCTTTATCAGGAATACTGTCGTTATCAGCATCTGGCCAAGGGCAACCTTTATTTTCAACCGGACCTACTGTTAACGGACAAGCATCATCTTTATCAAACACACCATCTTTATCAACATCTGGCCATGGGCAACCTTTGTTTTCCGAAGGACCAGCAGAGTAAGGACAATCGTCGATTACATCTAACACACCATCACCATCTGAATCTGCTGGTAATGCTGCTTGTTGAACTGGTTGTTTACGTGGACAACGGCCGAATCCCCAAGCAATACCAAAGTTGAAATCCGTACCTAAACCTAAGGTAGGTTTCTTGGTATGATCAGCAACTTGTTGTGAAACTTGGTAAGTATTTAAGATTTTTTCTGAACCGAAATATAAATCCAACCCTCTATTTCTCCATAAGAACTGACCACCAACAGTAGCAAAACCATTCGTATTGTAAGCTCCTAAAGCAATTAAGTTGATTCGACGGAATACTCTAATGTTATTGATAAATACAAAATCAATATTATCAAAATATAAAGGTTTAGAAACAATTATTGTTTGATGTAACCAGTTCGCCCAACGGTATTGAGCAGAGAATTCTACACGAGTTAATAATTTAGATGTATACGATCCTTTGATGGTGTCCATACTAAAGCTCGAAAAATCTTTCAAAATAGAATCTTGAATCGTAGAATCAGCTAAAGCGGGAACCCCAGTAAAACGTACTGTCTTACCTAATCTATACGTTTGCGAATTTGAATTCCAAGTAATCCCACCTAAGTCTAAAATCGAAGCACTTAATGTTAATTTCTTAGTAACATCCAATTGTAAACCTCCTGAAAAAGCGAAACCTTTATTATTCATTACATCGCTTACTAAATTTCCGATGGTATCAACAGAATTAGGGTTTACTGATGTATTAATTTCACCATTTACCGTAATATCAATGGTATCTCCTTGTGCTGAGGTTACAAACTTTGTGTCTTTAATGTCAAGCGACACGTTGGCTAAACCAACTAAGTAACCAACCTTAAATCCACCGGATAAGTTCTTATAAATTTGACGACGGAAACCAACACCAGTTTCTATATAGGTGTTTGCTAATCCCCCTAAATCAAGGAAACCATCAATAGATTTCCCACGATACGGGTAGTTACCTTGTGTGAAGAAGTTGAATATACCATTGTTGATATTAAAACCTGCTTCCATTTTGAGTTGAGAATAGATCGACATTTCGGCCTCTCTTTTTCTACTCAAGCGAACTTTCAACATAAAAATATTGTAGTTCATCTTCATATTTAATGAGTTTTTACCCCCATTAGCTAAACTTAATTCTGATAAGTTTTCACTGGCTAAAAACGACTTTACAAAATCATTTGCTTCACCAGTTAAGTTCATATCTACACCCAATGATGGGAAGATGAAAAAGTTTGTTGCCCACGAACGGCAAGAGTCCATCGACTTATGGTGTGGGTTTTGTATTCCATCGTATAAAGTACGAGTGTAATACAAGGAATAACGCTGTGCGTTTGCTGCGGATACTATTAGTAAAAATAGTATCGGCATTAATATATATCGAGTTAGACGTTTCATATTTTTCTTTGTTTGAAATCTATATTATTGAATTACTAATACTACTTAATTGGTGTAGCGGTGACTTTTATTCTAGCCTTCACATCGAAGCCTAGTTTGTAGTCGGTGTAAATCTTAGGTGAATTAGCTGTAGTGTTAATCTTAGCTTTAATTCCTAAGTTCTTTACTGTTTTTAGTTTTTCAAACAAATTTTGAGACAATGCTACCTCGAATGTTGATTTACTAGGAGAGATTACTTTTTCTTCTCCATTTACTATACCTGTAGTTGCTCCTACCATAACAATACTTGCCAATTTAGCTACCGAGTCGGTCGCACCATTTAAAGCATTTAAATCAATATTGATATCATAAGGGAAACCATTGGTTATGGTGAAATAGAAAATACCAGTGTCTAATACAGCGAGACTAGTATCAATATTTAACGACTGGAATAATTCAAATGGCTTGATTGATTCTAATCTCAATTGATTAAATGATACTGCAAATGGAATAGTAGCATCAACGTATAATTTCAAATCACTATTCTCGTGAAAGAAGTATGCCAATGGGTCTGGGTTGTTAAACGTACTACCTACCCCTGCTGTTACCTTAATTGTTGTAGGGAAGTTCGTTAATACATCCGCTAAATTACTAGTTGATTCATTAATTACTGCTGGATTATCTTGGAAAATTGGTGCATTTCCAGTTAATGTCGACTGAGAAATATTAACATCCAATGGTGTCATGGCAACTTTTTGACCAGTAACTCCATTTGTTGTTTCTAAAACTAAGCGCATACCTAAAGGAATACCCATTCTACTTTGGAAGTTTAATTTCACATCCACATCTTTTAACGATATCGATCCCGACTTAATACCTTTATATGTTTCTGCAGGTACTAATTGAGATGTAGTACTTGTTGACGTTTGGTTTGAAAGTACTTGTTGTAAGATGGTTGATTTCCCTTGCCAGTATTTTACACTTACATCCATAAACTGAATGGTAATACCTGCCGAACCTCCAGCTGGACCTTGAATAGGGCTTGCTGAATTGAATTGGAAGTACACCATACTCGTATCCATTGCTCCTCCTGGCTTACCTGTTAAATCCCAAATAGATTCGCCAATAGGAAACACTTGTTCGAATGTTTGTCCTGATGTAATAGTTAATGGACCTGTAGTAAACTCAGTTCCATTTACTAATAGTCCAGGGATTTTAATATCTAAACCATTAAAATCAAATGCCTTCGCATTTTGAATAATGATTTTAATTTGTGCACTGTGTAAAGCTAATGTTTTCACCTTACTTAAGCTCATAATTAGATTTACATCTAAATCAGCTTCTGTTGGGAAAACGTCGCTTCCTCCACTGTTCGGGAATGTTAATACCTTCGGTGGTGCTGGTGCAGCTGTTTGAACAATTTTCAAGGCATCCCCCAATGCTTCTGCATTCAACACTTCCAGAGTATCTAGGAATCCAATTTTTAAATAGCCTGTTGGATCAGTTTTAATAAAACTGGTATCCTTTACCAAGTTTTTTAAATCCAATTCACCATAAACTAATGGTAAGATGTAATCTGGTGAGAGCTTTGGTTTAGCCAAGTCTTCATCTATACTACAAGCACTTAACAGTAATCCTGTTGAGGCTATACAGAGTAAGATTAATCGATTTAGAGATCGCATAAAGTACATAGTAAATAATTTAGTTGTTAGTTATAATTGATAAATATAATGAAAAGTAGAGAAAGTAATAAAATATTAACATCAATTAATTTAGAGTAAATAATAAATTAACTTTCCGTCTTTGGTGGCTACAATCATTCTTTTCTGATTGTTAACCTCTAATAAAGAAGGCTTTACGGATGAATTTATAGGAAATCCATTTAAAAGTACACCCTCTCTGTTGAACATATACAATTGTTCAGTCTCCCTTGAAATGACTCCAAGCACACTTTCCCCGTTCTGATAATCGAATACAAAGGGTTGGTCGCTAATTGTAGTATTGAATTGATAATTATACCCAACTGTCGTATCGTCTTGAAAAACCATCAATTGATTATTGTCGATAAACACATAATCTTTTTTGGCATCACCCACCACATTAGCAAATAAGAAGTAATGTGAGTCAGTCCATGTCCCAACAGATTTAAACAATCGTCGACCATCTAAGAAAATGCTTTTAATCTTCCCATTCTGATCTGTGCTGACGAATCTGTTTTTAGCAAATTCAGGACTCTCATCAAAATAGAAAGGGTTGTAATAATGACTATTGGCTGAATCTTTAAATTGTGTTTGCAATTCGCCTTTCCTATTGAGGAAGTAAAAATAGCCTTGTTCAGTAGCGACAAAGAGATAATCTTTATTCCCCACTCGAACATGCTGCATTTTATCAATAATACTCCCTAAGCGCTTCGGATTCCAGCCATCTAATGGCCGACCACTTAAATCATAACCATATACACTTTGATTCGTACAAGCAATAAACAATCTATAGTTCTTATTTTTATCGTAATCGAAAACGGTGATTCCCACATTTGTTTCAGAGCTCAATTTCTTCGGATATCCTGGCATTGCATTCCCATCTAAATCAATTAAATAAATTTGATGATTAGAATTAAATAGCAATTGGGTCACTCCATTCTTATAATAATCTACAGCGTGAATTTTAGAAATAATTTTCTCTGGAATAATTTTTTTCCAAAGGATGTTCGATTCTTCATCTATTAAATAAACACGATTAGTATCGTCCTGCACGAAAATGTAATTCTTATCTTTATTAACAGATACTACCCATTGAGCAGTAGTGCTTACCGAACTTTCTAACTTAATTTGCCATTTCTGCTCCAGTGTAGATTGAGTAGATAGATCGATCAATGGTAAGTAAATACTATTGATTAAACCTGCATCTGAACTTGTAACTTGATAAGCAAATGCAGAATAGTTCGACCAACCTTTTTTACTCATTAATTTACCTGAAGCTTTTGTATTCAATAGATTCTTGAAACTTGCTTCATACCCAGAAATTCCTGCGTAATACAGATAGTTATATTGATCATTAAGCTGACTACAGTAGTTCTGAAACGATTCCTTGTTCTTTAAAATTAAATCAGATTTATAATCATCTAAATAGCGTTTAATATCTGAAACATCAGAACTCAATATTAATCGATCTTCAATAAGTACATAGTATTTTGTATCCAACTCTTTAAAAGGTTCGCCTCCTCCCAAGTACATCATTTTTCGAATTGGGAAGGTTTTGATTTGGTAGTCGTTGTAAGATATTGATTTGCTATTTTTTTGTAATCGTTCAATTTTCTTTTCAAATTCTTCTGGTTGCTGTAATACCATCATCGCAATAAATCCGGTATGTTTTGATAAGGAATAATTTGGGTAATAAGCAGCGATTAGCTCTGAACCCATATGTTCATTAAGTAGTTGAGTAATATTTACCCCATACTTCTTCGTCATTAATTTTTGCTCTGCAGCAAAATAATAATCCTGATTAAGTTGAATTTGTTTCTGCAAATCTGACCTAAATAAAATTGGATCTGATAATATTAGATCTTGAAATGACCAAGTGTTTGCTGATAAATAGTTACATAAATAGCTTCTATTCTCTGTTTGGTTTTTTAATAATGAAAAATATTTTTTCTCTGACGATTCAATCTCACCATTTAAAATCCAAGCATCCGATTTATAATTCATTTCTGCGTAAGAAAACTCTGCAAAACTATTCGTTATACCTAATGATTTTTGAAATGGTAACTGAAAAAACAAGGAATAGAACTCCTGTAAATTCGCGTGATTTATAAATACACTTAACAAACTCTTGCCATTTGATTGCTCTGTTTGCCATTTTTGAAAGATTGGCAATGATGATAAGTGTTGCCCTTTAACCTTTGCACGTAAGGCATCTTCAATTAAGGTTGGAAATTTAGATACTAGTAGATGTGGGGCGATATAGGCATAATAGAAATCTTGGTTTGCACCTTCGAAATGGTATATGTTTTCATTTTCAAAAGATCTTGCTTTCGACTTTACTACGAGTTCATCATCACCATTAAAAAGTATAGACACATCATCAACCTCGAAATCATAAGTGTCTGCTAAGTAAATACAACCAAGAGTTTTCGCATTTACTTTTTGTGCAGAAACTAAAATATGTTGAGCATTTAATGCCGAATGTAAACTCTTATTTTTTCTAATGATTTGATCAAACCCTTTTACTTCATCAATAAATGTATCGTAAAAGAAGTTCGGAATATTTGAATCATCAGCTAAAATCTCCGACAAATCATTTTCGTATTTAAAATCAATTACAAATGCATTCCGATTAGATACATAAGTAGATAGATCGCTTCGGGAGCTAATTTGCAAAGAACCTTTAAAATAGAAATAAACCAATGAAACGATAATTGTCAATAAGCCTGAAATAATCCAGATTGCTTTCTTCATGGTTTAGTTTGGTTTGGGTGTGTACTTCGTACAAAAGTACTCTGAAATAACGATTCTACTTAGTTTTCAGGATATTCAGTTTTCAACAATTGTGATTCTGATTTTATCAGTTTTGATTCGTTATATTTGTACAATAGATGTTCCCATGAAAAGACTAATCATTATTGGAAGTTTACTGTCAGCAATAGCGGTGATGTTAGGTGCATTTGGTGCGCATGCCTTAAAATCTGTGCTAAGCATTACTGAATTACAAACCTATGAAACTGGTGTTCGTTACCAATTCATACATAGCATTGGAATAATTCTCATTGCCATTTTATACCATATTCAACCAAGCAAGCTACTCTTAAGGGCAGGGATGTTTCTGTATTTAGGAATTCTATTTTTCTCTTTCTCCCTTTATTTATTGGCTTTAAAAGAAGTACTCGGTATTAGTTCATGGACTTTCCTAGGTCCAATTACTCCTATTGGTGGAGTATTCTTTATTACAGGTTGGGTCTTAACAGCATGGTCATTTTTGAGTAAACGCCATGAGTAATTTTGGTACTACTAAATATGATTTATATGTTGATGTAATCTTACCCTTAGCATTACCTCAAACCTATACCTATAGGGTTAGCATAGATTTAATAGAACAAGTAAAAGTAGGCTCTAGAGTAATTGTCCCTTTTCAAGGAAATCGTTTATATACAGGCATTGTATCCAGAGTTCACCATGATGCCCCAACCCTATATCAATCTAAATATATTTTAAATGTATTAGATGACGATGCTGTTTTATCTTCTAAACAAATTGAATTGTGGAATTGGATTGCCAAGTACTATGCTTGTACAATTGGAGAGGTAATGAATGCTGCTCTCCCATCGGCAATGAAACTAACGAGCGAAACCAAAGTAATATTAAACACTTTGGGTGATTTTGATAAAAACGATTTAAACGATAAAGAGTATCTAATTGTCGAAGCTATAGAAGTTCAAGGTTCTATTAGCATCACCGATATTCAAAAAATTCTAGATCAAAAAACAGTAATGCCAGTTATCAAAGCGATGATACAAAAAGGCATTCTATTTTTAGAAGAAGAAATTCAAGAAAAATACAAAGCAAAAACAACCAAGTACATTGTATTAAGTGAGCAATACCGAGAAACAGAAATGCTCAAGGCCTTGTTTTCGACTCTCGAAAAAAGACCTAAGCAACTTGATGTTTTACAACAATATTTAAGCTTAAGCAAACAACAAGAACAAGTAAGTCAGAAGGACCTTGTAGCCATAGGATTAAGCACTTCGGCCATTCAAACACTTTTAAAAAACGAAGTGTTTTATATTGAAGAAGTGGAAATTAGTAGAATTGAAAAGCAAGAATCTGTAGATCAATTAAACTTAAAATTAAGTGAAGAACAAGAAGAAGCTTTAGTGACAATACATGAAGCCTTTTCGGATAAACTCCCTGTTTTATTATACGGCATTACCTCTTCAGGTAAAACGATGTTGTACATTGAGCTAATTAAAGAACAAATTGCACTTGGCAAACAAGTATTAATTCTCGTTCCCGAAATTGGTTTAACTACTCAACTTATTGAACGCTATCGTCAGCATTTTGAATCGGAAATAGGCATTTACCATTCGAGGTATAATGAAAATCAACGAGCTGAAGTATGGCAAAATGTTCGTGCACAGAAAACAAAAATAATTCTAGGCACACGCTCTTCTATCTTCTTGCCTTTTGATGAGCTGGGCTTAATTATAGTTGATGAAGAACATGATCCATCATACAAACAAAACGAGCCCAACCCACGCTATCACGCAAGAGATACTGCCATTTATTTAAGTCACCAAACCCAAGCCCATATTATATTAGGCTCTGCAACACCTTCATTAGAGTCGTATTACAATTGCTTACAGGATAAATATAAATTGGTGCATTTAAAGAACCGTTTTGGTTCGGCGAAACTGCCCGATGTTGTTCTCGTTGCATTGCAAAATGATATCGAGAAAGAAAGTCACCAAAACCTATTCGGCAAAACCCTTATACAGGAAATTGAATTACGCTTGAGTAAAAAAGAGCAAGTGATTTTATTTCAAAATAGAAGAGGTTATGCACCATTCCTACAATGTAATATTTGTGGGCATACTCCACAGTGTAACCAATGTGATGTAAGTTTAACTTACCACAAGTGGAAGAACGAACTACGTTGCCATTATTGTGGTTACCATACTCCAGTCATTAAAGTTTGTCCTTCATGTGGCTCAGCTCATTTAGAAATGAAAGGATTGGGAACAGAGAAAATTGAAGAGGAGTTACAGGTCATTTTTCCAGATGCACGTATTGCGCGAATGGACTTAGATACTACTCGCAAAAAAAATACCTTACAAGATATTATTAATGATTTCGAATCGGGTCAAATTGATATTCTAGTTGGAACGCAAATGGTTACGAAAGGACTCGATTTTGAACGAGTTACACTAGTGGGCATCATACAAGCCGATACCTTGGTCAATCATCCCGATTTCCGCTCACACGAGCGAGCATTTCAACTTATAGAGCAAGTTAGTGGTAGAGCAGGGAGAAGAGACCAATTGGGCAAGGTAATTATCCAAACATATAAGCCAGATCATCCTATTTTACAACTTGCCTCTAGGCATGATTATGATACTTTTTTAAGACAACAACTAAACGAGCGAAAACAATTCTATTATCCACCATTCGTTCGATTAATTGAAATTACACTTAAACATAAAGAGGCACAGAAGGTACAGCTAGCTTCTCAAAAGTTAGCAACTGAATTAAAGAAACTATTCTCACAAAAAAGCGTACTCGGACCAGAGTTCCCTGTAGTAGGTAAAGTTAGAAATCAATTCATTCAGAAAATCTTATTGAAGCTCGATAGAAAGACTCAACACTTAGAAAGCAGCAAAGAGCAACTCAGAATTAAAATTGTGGAGTTAAAAAGCAACAAGGAATTTTCTGCATGTACAGTGCTGGTTGACGTAGACCCCCTTTAAATTAAATTGTAAATTTTAAATTGTAAGTTGTAAGTTGTAAATTATTAAAAGAACAATAAATACAATATTTTTAATTTAAAATTTAGTATTTACAATTTACAATTAATCAAGATTTATTTTTTGAAGTAACAATAATCTTTGAAATTATTTTCATTATTTCTAAACACTTTTCATTCATCTTTTCAAATTGATCTGAAGTTATATAATTAGTTTCTTTTAGCAATTCTAACCAATATAAAGACTCATC
>CAJBVG010000155.1 GCA_903958995.1 uncultured bacterium
ATAATATGTTAATATGTTAATAGGATAATATGTTAATGAAAAAAGTTGTATTAATGCAGTTTTTTAAATGCGTAAAGTTTCTTTTATTTACATATGCGTGGGAAAAAAGAGACAGGGAATCCAATTTTAGATAAAACTTTATCACTATCTGTTTTGATTGTCAAGTTTTGTGATCAATTAAATAATGATAATAAAAGAGAAATCGCAAAACAGCTGTTGCGATCAGGCACATCGATTGGTGCAAATATTCGAGAAGCTCAAAATCCAGAAAGCAATGCTGATTTCGTTCATAAATTCAAAATTGCTGCAAAAGAAATCAAGGAAACAGAATATTGGTTAGATATAATTGAAGAATGTTATACAAAATATGATATTAATAAAATTTCAGAATTGCTAGATGAGGTTGCTAAAATAACCAATTCGATAATTTCAACAATGAAAAATAAAACCAAAATAAATCATTTGCATATTAGATTAACATATTATCCCCTCGTCTTGGGCCGAGGCAGGCATTAACACATTAACATATTAGATTAACATATTATCCCCTCGTCTTACGCCGAGGCAGGCATTAATATATTAAATAGTCATTAACATATTATCCTATTAACATATTAACATATTACTCAGAGGCGCGCTTCTGAAATATAATATACCCCATATTAAACAAAAAGAACCAATGTTCTTTAGTGTTATCATAATAGGAAGTATTCACGCTAATTGGACCTACGGGACTTTTATAAACTAGTGAGGCAATACCTGTAAGATATCGATGAGCAAAGGGTTTGCCGAGTTCAGCTTTTTGAGAAACTGAATTCATTATTTTTTGGTAGGGTTGGAAATAATATCCTTCTATTCGGGCTTGAAGATTTTTATTAATTAAATACACATTCTTTATTCCAACACCTGCATATGAAAATGCTCTATAGTTTTCTAGCAAAAATGTTCGTGAATCGATTAGTGGATAAAATGCTGTAGCGTTTAAAATACTTGAACGATATGAAGCAAATAATGGTTGATTTGATACAACTAAATTATATTCTGCACCAATTTTATATTTCGGACTTACAGAATAATAATTTTCAAAATCTGTGCTTAAACGTATCCACTGTTGGTGCTTTCGTTTCATGTTTAAGATGGATTCAGTTCCGGGTATATACTTCTCTACTCCATCAATATATTGTAAACTAAAACGAGCATTATGCCCTGTAAATGCGAATTGTTTCTGATTTAAGGTATTATTTTCATATTCAAAAGCATACTTCAAAGCATTGAAAACACTACGATCTAACTGATCACCATCGGAGTAAATATTAGTCTGACTAAATAAATCTCTATTCTTAAACCCACCAACTTTTAACATCCATTTACCATTGAATTTAGCTGGTGTGGATAAAGTAAACATTAAACGTTTATCCGATTGATCAACATAATTAATTACCGGTTCTTGGATAAATAAATCAGAGCTTTTAAAGTAGTTCCAGTGGTTATATACAAAATTCGCACTCAATGAAATTGGACGTTTCCAAGTAAAATCTAAACGGGTTGATAATGCTGCAGATTCATAAAATCGACCTAAATAAAAATCTGAACTCATAGACAAGAAATAGGAATTCAGATAACTATAATCTAATCCGAAATACACTGTATTAATTGGTCTTGAGCTAATATTACCACCTACTTGTGCCCTTACATTTCGTTCTGGTTTAACATCTAGTTCGAAATCGTACATACCTTTTGTTGTTGGTACAATTCGTGGAAATACTGTTCTAAAATTTTGATCGGATACCAGTAAATAATAACCACGTTTCGCATTGTATAAACTTACTCGATTATAATCTTGTTTGATAACATTTCTGATGTATACTTTCTGGCGATTGTTTACTCCTGTAAAACGTAATGCGTTAAATATAATAGGTGATTGGCGATCGTTGAAACGATTACGCATTTCCTTTTTCTGTTCTAAGGTTTGTTGACGAGCAATTTGAGCTTTAATTTGCGGCATCTTTGCCATGGTGGCTTCATAACCTAATTGAATTAAGCGTTCTGGGTTTTTAAAATCAACTACACTATTTTCATAAACATCTGGTTGAATATAGATATCGTTTGTATGTAAAAGTGAACTGTCTGATTTAGATAATAATAAGTAATTAAACAATTTGCTAATGGCTTCTTCGTCGTTTTTAAATGGATATTCCTTAAAGGTTTTAGAGGAAACATTTACTCCAATAATCACATCTGGATTAAAATCGGTACGCATTACATCTACTGGAAAATTATTATACAGCCCACCATCAAAAACATATCGACCATTTATTTTAATTGGACGAAATACATATGGGACTGTCATGGTAGCACGCATTGCTTCACCTAAACTTCCATTTTTTACTGCAATTTGTTGTTGAGAAAACACATCGGCAATCATGCAACGATAAGGAATCATTAAGCTATCGAAGTTCCAATTGGAATTAATGGATGCCTGAGCGGTGAGTTCTAATAATGCAAAATTAAGAGGAATATCATTAATTAAGTTGGAGCGTAAACGAGCTTGAAATATAGAATCTAATCCTAATCCTAATGAAATAATGGCAGCAGAAACTGCTTTACGTTCGTAGTAATAAGTAAAATCTGCTTCAAAATTCCCACTCACCCATTCCTGAAAATCCTTACTCGTTGCGATGTATTCCATTTCGGAAGCAGAATACCCAGCAGCATACATCCCTCCTACGAGTCCACCCATGGAAGTACCGGTAATGTAGTCGATTGGGATATTATTTTCTTCTAGCGCCTTTAAAACACCTACATGAGCTAATCCTTTGGCTGCACCACCACTCAATACCAAACCAACACGTTGCGCTTGTAGGTTAAGTGTAAGAAAAATGAATAGTATGAGTAAGTAAATAAGCCTTTTCATTGGTATAAATGTAACAAATATCGTGCATAAAACTACTTTAGTTTAGGATTGATGTTATATTTGCAACGATGAAAACGAAAACACCCAAAGAATCTGAAACAATAATGACCGAGTTGGTTTTACCCAACGATACCAATACCCTTAATAATTTAATGGGAGGTCGGTTATTACATTTAATGGACATTGCAGCTGCGATTACAGCTCAAAAACATAGCAATCGCATTGTGGTTACCGCATCGGTTGATAATGTTTCGTTTAAAGAACCTATTAAATTAGGCGATGTGGTAACAATAAAAGCTAATGTTACAAGATCATTTAATTCATCAATGGAAATTCGTTTAGATGTATGGGCAGAGAACATCCCATCGGCAACTAAATACAAGAGCAATGAAGCCTTCTATACCTTTGTTGCAGTAGATCAAACGGGGAGACCAATTCCAGTTCCAATTGTTGTTCCTGAAAACGAAGAAGAGCAAAAACTATTTGATGGAGCATTACGCCGCCGACAATTACGATTGGTTTTGGGAGGTAAAATGTTACCGAATGATGCAACAGAATTGAAGGCTTTGTTTTCTTAGATTCAATACTACAATCCTTCTTATTACTTATTTTTTAAGTCCTCTAAATGAATAATTTAGTCCTTTAGACTGTATTTTTATTTGTTTATTTTTGAGATAATAAATTTGGAAATCCAGAATGTATGTAATAAC
>CAJBVG010000156.1 GCA_903958995.1 uncultured bacterium
TGAAAAAGCAAGTCAGCATATCACCTTTAATTGGAAAAAATTAATTCCATTCTTCGGCATCTTAATTTTCTTTGCCTTACTCGGTGCCATTATCAATCGTACTTCTTTCTTTAGTTTACCAGTACGTTTATTCGAAAACTTTTACCGTAATGGTATTATGATTTTCGGCGGCGGACAAGTACTCGTGCCCTTATTGTACACGGAGTTTGTGGAGATGAAACACTATTTAACCACACAAGAATTTTTAGCTGGGTTTGCCTTACAGCAAGCCATTCCCGGACCATTATTTTCCTTCACTTCATTCATCGGTAGTATGTCGATGCGTGCAGGAGGAATCGGCGGACAAACACTTGGTGCATTCGCAGCATTGTTAGGGATTAACATTCCCGGATTATTATTTATTTTAATGATTTTCCCGACCTGGGAGCAACTGAAACAACGACGTTTAATTCAACGAGCGCTGGAAGGCATCAACGCGGTATCGGTTGGTTTCGCAATCGCTGCGTTTATCATTATGAGCACCCAAGTAATTAACCAATGGCAAAGCATCGTCATCATGAGCATCACTTTTGTTTTGTTATTGTGGAATAAATTCGCCCCTAGTTTGCTTATTGTTGCGGGGTTGTTTATAGGGTTACTTTTATAGTTCGTGTGCTCGTTCGTCGAAGCGAGGACTCATCTGCGAACGGCAACATTAACATATTAACATATTATCCCATTAACATATTAAAACGGAACGTCTCCCATATCATCATTCATTCTACTCGGACGAACAATTATATTAGGACCGTTATCGAAGCCAGAATTAGGGCCAAGGTTGCTGAAGATTGGATTGCCGTAGTCGGTAGCATCGTAATCGGCGAACTTCACGTATTCTCCAATGTAACGAAGCTTTACAGAACCCACAGCACCATTTCTATGTTTAGCAATAATGATTTCGGCAAGGCCTTTTGTTGGTGTTCCTTCTTCATCTACATCAATACCATAGTACTCCGGACGATAAATAAACAATACCATATCGGCATCTTGCTCAATAGAGCCCGACTCTCTTAAATCGGATAACATTGGTTTCTTATTTCCTCCACGCGTTTCTACGGCGCGACTTAATTGCGAAAGTGCAAGGACTGGAACGTTCAATTCTTTGGCAATACTTTTCAAAGCCCTCGAGATAGCTGAAATTTCTTGTTCACGATTTCCACTACGTTGATCTCCTGTACCTACCATCAATTGTAAGTAGTCGATAACAATCATGTCGATATCATGCTGTGCCTTTAAACGGCGACATTTCGCACGAAGCTCGAATATGTTGAGGGAAGGGGTATCATCAATAAATATTCCTGATTCAGATAATCGTCCAACTTTAGTTAGTAGTTGTTGCCATTCTGCATCTGTTAAATCGCCACGTTTTAATTTCTCTGCAGGGATTTCTACTTCTGCAGCAATTAAACGATTGGTTAATTGTACTGCCGCCATCTCTAGAGAGAAGATGGCTACTTTTTTCTTTCCAATTAAACTGGCATTGCGCGCCAAACTCAATACGAAAGCGGTTTTACCCATCGCCGGACGAGCAGCTAAAATCACTAAATCGGAGTTCTGCCAACCTGATGTTAAACGATCCAACTCCGCGAATCCCGAAGGCACACCAGTTAAACCATCCACACGATCTTTTAACTCTTCTAACAATTGAATTGACTTTGTAATTAAAGAACCCATGTCGTATGATTCACGACGTAAGTTTCCTTCTGCTATAGCAAATAAGTTTTTCTCGGCTTTATCTAATAACTGTAAAACATCCGTAGTGTCTTCATAAGCACTTGTAATGATTTCGTTGGATATACTAATTAATGAACGTTGAATAAATTTCTCGGAGATAATACGTGCATGGAACTCAATGTTGGCCGATGATGCCACACGATTGGTAAGCTCTGTGATGTAATACGCACCACCTACAACTTCTAATTCACCACTCTGACGCAAACGGTTAGTAACTGTAAGCAAATCGACTGGCATAGAATTTTGAAACAAGTGCTGTATGGCCTTGAATATTTTCTGGTTAGCGTCCACATAAAACGTTTCCGGACGAAGAATATCAATCACCGCACTTAAAGCATCCTTTTCAAGCATTAATGCACCCAAGACCGCCTCTTCCAAATCAATTGCCTGTGGAGGTAATTTCCCCATCTGACCACCAATATTTCCAACGGTTTTCTTACGATCTACGCGTGTTCTAAAATTCGAATTTTGCTCTTGCTCCATGATGAAACAAATTTAGTTTTTAGAATGAAATATCATTCATGTGTGGAAAGAAAAAACGAGATAATATGTTAATATGTTAATGGGATAATATGTTAATGAAA
>CAJBVG010000157.1 GCA_903958995.1 uncultured bacterium
AAAAATATATATTGTAATTAATATTAAAATCAAATTGAGAATATATTAATCACATGAATACTTTAGTCGTTTTTTTTGGATTAAATCAAAGGTATTTTTGGAAAAATTTACTTAGTTGATTTAATCTAAAATGTTATGAAAAAAAATAAATGTGTAATTCTTTCAATGTTAATTTATTTTAATTTTGGCGCAGCTTTTTCTCAAGTTACAATTACAGATTCTAATCCAGTATATCTAAGAGCTAGTAGTACTACATCTTCATTAACTAAGGTGCCACCACCACAAGATTTTATTGCCAATCCAAACAAGAAAAGTGCATTTATTTTTGTCACCTATACTGGGTTTGATGCATTTCCTCAAGCTCAAGCTGCATTTCAACACGCTGTTGATATACTTTCTACTCAAATTCATTCTACAGTTGTAATTGAAGTAAATGCAATTTTTCAACCGAATCCTGACCCTAAAATACTCGGAGGGTCTAAGCCATTATCAAGTATTAGAGACTTTTTAGGTACTCCAATTCCAAATTATTTTCAAAATACATTCTATCCTTCTGCTTTAGCAAATAAAATAGCTAAATATGATCTAGATCCAAATAGAAAGGATATGGAATTAACATTTAATAGCAATAACCCTAACTTTTATTTCGGAATTGATGGTAACACACCCTCAGGAAAGTATGATTTTGTATCAGTTGTATTACATGAACTAATTCATGGAATTGGATTTTATTCAGGTGCAAATGTTTCAGCTACAGGTGTAGGTACCTTCGGCTTACCTTTGCCAATTGTTTATGATCGTTTGACACAAAATACTTTAGGTCAATTGACTACTAGTTTAACTGATGGTTCTACAGCTTTAGGTAGTTTTTTAAAGACAAATAATTTGGGTAGTTAATGGTTGGAATGCTAATAGTTATAATAACAATGTAAATCCTAAACTATATGCACCATCTATATGGAACCAAGGGGCAAGTTATGTCCATTGGGATGAAACTTATTTCCCAAAAGGGAATGTTAATTCTCTTATGACACCATTTTTGCAAAAAGCAGAATCTAACCATAATCCAGGAAATGTTACAAAAGGCCTACTTATGGATATGGGTTGGGATGCAAATTTTAGTACAGGTATCGAAGATTATGTTTATTTACAAACACCTATTACTACATTAACTCAAGGTTCAAATTTACAATTTAATGGTGTATTTGATGATGAACCACCCTATACTACTCCAATTGCATGGTCATGGGAGCTGGTACTTTATCATAATTCAGGTACATATGTTCATAGATCAGCAGTGTTAACACAGGCTAATTACTCTAATATTTGGAATTTTAATATGGGTTACTTACCATTTGGATACAATTGGCAAAGAGATTATTTTGGAAATGTTTTAGGTTATTTAAAATTGAAATGTCAAGATAGTGATGGTTCATATCACTATACTCAAGTTCAAATTGGGGTTAAAGAAGCTCCAGATAAACCAATCATTCAATTAGTTTCAAATGATTATAGAAGTACAAGTTTTACTTTCTACGCACAAGGTGCAACTAGTTATAAAATATTTTATGATACTGATGCTGGTCACCCATATAATGGAATACAGGCTGTACAAGGTGTTTCTGGGTTCAGTTATTCACCTTTAAGCGGTAACTCCATAACATTAAACAATTTAACGCCCAATATAAATTATTATATTACAGTTAAAGGTATAAATCAGGCTGGTGAAAGTTTGTATGCAACCGAAATTATAGGTCGACCTACTGCTGGGACTAGTGATCCAGGTGGACCCGGGTCACAAGATCGAATTTTAAAATCCAATTTTGATAATTACGAACCAGTATATCCAAACCCAGCAAATGATTATATAAGATTAAGCAATGTTGTAGGAGGCAGCATAGATATTTTTAATTTTGAAGGTAAATTGATAAAATCTATTAATTTAGAACAAACTCGGTTTGATGAAAGTGTTTTTCAAATTGATGTTTCAGATCTTCAAAGCGGCATTTACTATATATCATATTTTAAAGGATCAAATAAATTCTGTCATGAGAAAATTGTAATATTAAAATAAATATAAGGTGTGGTGTTAGCTATACATAATTTTCAAATGAAAAAATCAAGTATAATTTTAGGTATTATTCTATTGATATTTAACAATACTGTTAAATCACAATCGTCATTTACTTTTATTTATGGTAATAATACTTTCGAAAATAGATCAGTAAATGGAATTAGTGACGATAGAGGGAATACATATATACTTGGAGTTAAAAATGCATTTGATGTTAATGCAGTTGGTACTCCTATTGAAGGCTACCCAGTGCTTGGCTTAAGTATTATTAAATTAAATAGCTATGGGTTAAAGCTTTGGGATGTATTCAAGAATATACCAATGCCTGATGGTTCAAGGTTGCCTTCATCGAATCTTATCATTAATGGGAATCGAATTTTTATTTCATATATAAAACCTATGGGTTGGAAAGAATGTGGCAATAATTTATTTGTGGAATATGATAACAGAGGATTAATTTGTATCGATACTTCAGGATTAATAATTTTCGACTCATTATATCATAATTATAATTGTAGCCAATTTCGAGAATTCGCATTAGTTCAAATTAACAACAAAATCTTAACTGTAATACAAGAAGGAAATGCAGTAAAAGTATATAAATCTAATTTAAATGGTGAAACTATTTTAGATACTAATTTGAATTTCAATTTCACAGTTTCAGCTGTCCATAGACAAAATAATGAGTTATTAATACTAGGGAGTCAACCACAATCGAAAAAAATCTATATTTCATCAATTGATAGTAATTTAAATACAATATTTAACAAGGAAATAAACATACAACGTTACCCTGAGCGTTATCTAACTACTAAAAGCCAGAATAGTAATAATGTTATTATATTAAATGGAAACGAAGTAATTTCTATGACTAATGATGCTCAACTACTGTGGTCAACATTGCTACCATATCGGTGCAATTCAATAATTCAGAAATCAAATAATCAATACCAAGTATTTAGCAATATAGATAGCAACAACGTGCCGGTTGTTGTCTCTACTCTCTTAAATTTACAAGGTAATATTATACAAATTACAATTCTTCCTAACTCTAACAACATGATTGTAAAAAATGTAATTAGTTCTACGAATCAACCTATATATATATCCGACACTTCTTGCTGTTATTTATCACCAGGAATCGCAACAAAAATACATGTTAGTAATTCAATTAATACGACATTAGGACAAGAAGTAAGTAATAAAAAAGTAATTGAATTAGATTTTAAAGTACTTAATAATAAATTAATTATTATTTCAAGTAGTGAAGAAAAAAAGGATTATATTCTTGTAAACATGAAT
>CAJBVG010000158.1 GCA_903958995.1 uncultured bacterium
AAAGCATTACATTATTTAGAAATCTATTTAAAAACAAAAGAGCAAGTTATCAATTCCCAAACGTCGAAAATCATTGAGAATTACGAATTGATTAAGAAGATGGAAACGTTAGAGCGTGACGCGGAGATACAAAAAGAGAAAGCAGAGATTATCGAAAAAACCAATAAAGCAGAGCAATCGGCAAAAGTTCGTCAGGAGTTTTTATCGACAATGAGTCATGAAATCAGAACTCCACTAAATGCTGTAATTACCATTTCTAGTTTATTGCAAGACAATGCAACTAGTGAGCAAAAAGTGCTCGTAGAATCATTAGGTTTTGCTTCGAATAATTTAATGATGATTATTAATGACATCTTAGATTTTACGAAGTTGGATACGAATAATGTAAAATTAGATTTCAAGCCAACAGAATTTGGGACCTTAATGAAGAATTTACGTGGGATGTATGAGGAAATGGCGAAGAGTAAGGACTTGCATTTGAATTTGTTTGTTGGTGTAGATGTAGGTAATTCGTATCAATTAGATGGAACTAAACTGACACAAATATTAAGTAATCTAATATCCAACGGGATTAAGTACACTAAAAAAGGAAACGTAACTATTGAAGTAAAGAAAGTTTCTGAAGATGAAACACATGACAACTTACTATTTAGTGTAAAGGATACTGGGGTGGGAATACCGACTAAATATTTTGAAGAAATTTTTGAAAGCTTCTCTCAACCAAAATCAATAACTACGAGAACAGAAGGAGGTACGGGATTAGGATTAGCTATTGTGAAAAAGTTAGTAGAGTTATACGGTAGTAAAATAGAATTAAAAAGCAGAGAAAAATCGGGTTCCGAATTTTACTTTGAATTAAAACTAAAGAGAACGAAATCCAGCACGACTAAGAATGAAAAGCCTACGAATATACTAGTAGGTAAGTCAATACTTATTGTAGATGATAATATGATTAATGCTTTAGTAGCATCGAAACTATTAATAAAGTGGGGCTTAATTACAGACCATGCAGTAAATGGGAGAGAAGCGATATTAAAATCTAATGTTAAGAAATTTGATTTTATTTTGATGGATATTCATATGCCATTAATGGATGGGTATGAATCATGTGATCGAATACGGAATTCTGAAGGGTTAAATAAAGAGACACCAATTTTTGCATTGACTGCAGATGTTACTGCCGAAAGTCACCCGAAATATAACGATAACTTTAATGGCTTGCTCATCAAGCCAATTGAGATTATGAAACTACACGACATGTTAGTTTCTGTATACGATAAATAAAAAAAGGCTTCATTTCTGAAGCCTTTTTTTATTTAGGAAATCTACTGATTAATGAGCAGCAGTTGGTGCTGAATCATAATCAATACCTTGTTTAGATAGCATACGTTTTACAACGATTGCAAATAATATTAGGTACGCAAAACATATTACTGTAATCCAGTATGATTGGTGAATACCAATTAAGTCTGCTAGTTTACCTTGTAATGGAGGGATAATTCCACCACCCATAATCATCATAATTAAAAATGCAGAACCTTGCGTAGTATGTTTACCCAAGCCCGCTAAGCTGAGTGTAAAAATACTAGGCCACATAATACTACACCATAATCCACCACTTAAAAATGCATAAACAGCAATTTGTCCAGTAGTAAATAATCCGATTAACATGGCTATTGCACCAAGAGTTCCAAAGATCATTAGGGTTTTTGTTGGTTTATCCTGACTAATAAAGAATGCTGCAATTAATACAAATACACAAATGATATAAGAGTATAAAGGCGACATATCTTTTTGTGCAAGGGTGTTAATTCCGATGATAATACCGAATGCAAGTAAAGGAACAACGAGTAAAAGTAGTTTCTTCATTTTGTCAGTTAAGTTGAAAACACTGATACTTCCAGCCCAACGACCAATCATTAAACTTCCCCAATACATACTAATGTAAGGTGCAATTTGCGAAGAGGCTAAACCACCCATATCATTTTGCTTTAATAATTCACCAAGGTTACTTTGAATGGTAACTTCAACACCCACATAGGCTAGAATACCAAGCATTCCCAAAATTAACTGAGGGTATTGCATAGCACCCCAACCAGCGTTATTCTTTTTAGAACGTTGGTAAGCATATACTAAACCAGAAATGATTACAAGTAAAGATCCAATTAACCATTTCATTCGGTATAATTCCAATGCTGTTTTTTCATCAACCGACATTGTTTCTGGTAGTCCGATATAACTTTTAAATACCGGTACAAACATGAAAATTAATCCACCTGTAATAACTAATAAAATATTTAGTGCTTTGTTTGCGGGTTCTACAGCTTCCACACTTACACCTGCTGGAACCTTTTTACTAAAGTTAAATAATGCAGCAGCGGCAATAAATAAAATACCAACACCTGCATATAAGAAACTTACATTATCTAATCCTAGGTTTTTTGTTTGCTCTTCTGAAGCGGCTACAGTACCAAATAATAAAAGGGAAACAACGATCGGACCGATCATCGTTCCAAAACTATTGATACCACCACCCAAACTCACACGCCCTGTGCCCGTTCTAGGGTCACCTAAGCTCAACGCTAGGGGTTGAGCTGCAGTTTGCTGCAAACTAAATCCTAATGCCACCATAAAGAGCCCTACAAGCATTCCGGAGAATGTGTTAGAGTTCACTGCAATAATCATAGCTACTGCTCCAATAGCGCTAAATAATAAGCCATAAACGATACTCTTTTTGTATCCCCATGATCCTACTAAATCTTTACCTTGAGAACTGCCAATGATAAAAAGTAATAATGCGCCAATGTAATAGGCGATGTAAAATGCATAATCGACCAATTGACTTTGAAATTGATCTAAGTGGAAATAATCTTTGCAGAAGGGTATAAATACTCCGTTACCTGCAGCAATAAATCCCCAAAAAAAGAAAACAGAAACTAAGGTACTCAGGGCACCATAGTTATTCTTCTGTTCGGTGTTTAGGTTTTGCTCTACTTGCATATGGTTTTGTTATAATGGTTAGGTTATTTTAGTGAAAATAGTGTTTCCTGCACATATTTACACAAAATAGCGTGAATTCATTGATTATTAATAGCTCAGATAGTACTAAAAACGTATTTCTTATTTTTTTTTCTTAAAACCAAAATTTCATAATTTCATAAACTTATGGTAAATTGTACCATTATTATTTTTTCACCATCAATTTTTATAACTTACTCTCTTATTATTTTTAACAAATATTTTTCTTGTAAAGACTATAAATACAATTAAAAAAAAATTTTATGCGCAATACAAACACCTTAAAGAAATTCCTAATTCCTTTAATTTTATTACTCATTCCAGCTCTCACGATTGCACAAAACAATGAAGTGTTAGTGATTAAATCGAGTAATGGTTATAAACTTTCCGTCAACGGGAAAGAGATGTTCATCAATGGAGTGAACTGGGATTATTTTCCAATTGGCACCAATTACACCTACAGCTTGTGGAAACAATCTGATGATGTGATTAAGGCTGCATTGGAGAATGAAATGCCTTTGCTTAAAAACATGGGGGTAAATGTAATCAGACAATATACAGGCGTTCCAGCCAAATGGGTGCAGTATATATATGAGAAGTATGGTATTTATACCATGCTGAATCACTCTTTCGGCCGTTATGGATTAACCCTTAAAGGCAAGTGGGAACCTAATACAGATTACGCTAACCCAGATGTGCGCGACTTGATACTTGCCGAAACAAAGGAAATGGTGAATCAATATAAAGGAACACCTGGCGTTTTACTTTTTTTACTAGGTAATGAGAACAACTATGGTCTTTTTTGGAAAGGTGCTGAAACAGAAGATATTCCTTTTGCTGATCGTAATTCTACCAAGTCAGCATATTACCTATACAAGCTTTTTAACGATGCTTCAATAGAATTGAAACAAATTGATAAGAGTCACCCAATAGCTATTTGTAATGGAGATTTACTTTTTGCCGATATTATTGCGAAAGAGTGTAAGAACGTTGACATTCTAGGAATAAATTGCTACAGAGGTTTAACATTTACAGATTTATTCGACCGTGTAAAAAATGAACTTAATATGCCTGTAATTCTTACTGAATTTGGTACTGATGCATTTAACACTTTAGCAAATCAAGAAGATCAAGAATTTCAAGCGAAGGTTTTAATAAGCAATTGGAAAGAAATTTATAATAATGCAGAAGGGCTTGGTAAAAATAATAATAGCCTAGGAGGTTTTACTTTTCAATTCAGCGATGGATGGTGGAAAACAGGTCAAACGACAAATTTAGAAGAGCATGATGTCACTGCATCTTGGTCTAATGGAGGTTATGCCAATGATTACATAGTTGGTGAAAATAATATGAATGAAGAGTGGTTTGGAATTTGCGCAAAGGGTCAAACCAATGAGCGTGGAATTTATGAACTTTACCCTCGTGCTGCCTATTATGCTTTACAATCGGTTCATCGAATTAATCCTTATACTGAAACATCTGCTTCGTTAACGTCAACAATGAATTCCATCTCAGTTGCTGATGCTACTCTAAAAGCTAGGGGAGATAAGGCAGCCATGGCAGCTAAAGATCAAGGTAAATTATACTTGAGCAACTTACAAGCTAATTTCAATACATACCTCACAGGTGGAAGTTTAACATCAACACCACCAAGTACCAGTCCTTCTACCACATCTTACCCAAGTTCACAAGGTTTTGATCATATGGAATCATTTAATATTGGTGTAACCGCAAGGCCTGCTCCAAATATGAAAGCAAATGTTCAATTTAATGTGTTGGGGAATGTAGCTACAAAACCTATTGATGAAGTATTCTATGAGAATAGAGGAAGATCAATAACAGTATCTACTCCAAGTGGTCCACAACAAATCAACTCAAACAATAGAATACAAGTATACAAAGCTGATTACAGTTGGGATGCTAAAGATTTTAAATTAACAGGTTTTTATAGAACTGGCCATTATCACTGGGGTTATGAAGGTGATTTCTTTGGACTATACCGTGAGGCTAATTACGGACCGAATATTGACTTATATAATGGTATAGCACCATTTGGTTTTGAACTGGAAGGTAAGAAAAAGTTTAAAGGTTTAAAAGCTGCATACGGTCCTGAATTGTGGTGGGGTGCTAACCCAGCTTTACTCGTAAAATACAGCACAAAAGTAGCAGGATTAGACATGACAGGAATCTTCCACGAAGATCTTGTACAAAGAACAGACTTACAAAGTTCATTTGCAGTACCAGTACCAAAAACAAGAAGATTAACATTTGCCATCGGAAAGAAAATGGAAAAATTAACTTTTGATGTTGGCGGAATTTGGGCTGGTCAGCCGCTAAATGGCAGAACCTTCGAATTAGTTCAAGATAATGTTGTGTATGTAGATAAAATAAAGAGTTCAGATAATTATGGAGGAAAGTTTAAAATCACTTACTCTACTGGACCAGTACGCTGGTATGGTCTTGCTTCCTACATGGGGCTAGTTGCAAATGGCGGAGTAGATCAAACAAAAACCTTTACAGGTTGGGCATTAAAAGATATCGGCAGTGGTAATATGTACAATGCGCTTACCGGTTTTACTTATAACGTTGGTGACTTCCAAATTGCACCAAATTTCTTGTATCAAAAACCTTTAGCTGGTCCTATCGGACCTGAGTTTGCAGCGCCTGCTCGTCCAAGAAATGTTCTAGATGATCCATTTTCAGTAAGAGGAAATCGTGAAACAGTAGCAGGAGAAATTTTGCTTACTTATGACCCAACTCCAGCAACATGGATGTATGAATGGGATAATGACCGTATGGAAGATGCTAAATTTGCGGTGAGCGCAGGCTTTGTATATCGTCATCTACCAACTGTTCAAGACGCTGCTATTGGTATTTTGGCTAATGGTCGTACTACCTTTGTTTTTCCTGGCTCAGCGCCAGCAAAAGACCTTTGGGAATCAAACCTAAGAATAGTATCGAAAATAAATCCTGATTTTGGAATTATTGCAAACGCTTATTTCGGAAACGCACAAGCAAATGGTAGTAATACCCGTACTATCAATCGCTTTGGACTTGATGTTAGATCGATCTATAAAAAGATGAAACTAGCAGCAATTGTAAAAATTGATGATTGGGGTCCATTTGATTACCATAGAGATTTTAACTTGACCTTCCCAGTACAACTTATTGGCGATTGGTCTATGGAAATTGGCAAACCTGATTGGTTCCTGTTACCAGGTACTAAAATCGGATTGAGAACAACTTTCCGTACGCTCGATAAATATTCTAACAGATATTCTCCAACGATGTCTTTAAATAATCTTGGAGTATTTGTTCCAGATCCTAATGCTATTGGTTTCCCTAATGGTAATGAGTGGGAGTTCCGTACCTATGTTCAAATAAATATCAATAATTAATAAGATTCATTAAGATTTAAAGAAGAAAAAGATGAATATTTTAAATAGAAAAACGATATTAATATGCCTCGCATCAGCACTCATTACAGCCCCAATGGGATGTACTAGAGAATTATCTGACGATGCCGTATTGCCTACATTTCCAAACACAGCCGAAATTTTTACGGACAACTTCATAGGTTTAGGTTCTGATTTTTATTTACCATTTGGCGATGCAAAACCCGATGTGTTTTCAGTAGATATGACAGAAGGTTTTGAAAGTGATGCGTCTGTAAGAATTGACGTACCGAATAATACAGACCCTTCTGGAACATACGCTGGTGCAATCTTTAGAGTAGATGGTGTAGGTAGAAATCTTACGGGTTTTGATGCGCTTACTTTTTATGTAAAAGCATCAACAGGCACACTACTTGGTGATGTTGGTTTCGGTATAGATTACCTTGGCGACAAAAACAAAATTTCTATACAAAACGTAAATGTGGGAACCAGTTGGACAAAAGTGATTATTCCTATTCCAGATCCATCTATACTCTTAAGTGAGCGAGGTGTATTCTGGTTTGCAGCAGGGACTAATGGAACTAATGGTTCTGGTTATACGCTTTGGTTTGATGAAATAAAATTCGAAAAATTGGGTACGGTAGGGAATCCAACCTCCAATATTATGAATGGCCTAAACAGTACTGTAAATACATTCGTGGGTGCTACTGTTAATGTAACTGATATCAACCATGTATTCAACTTAGTTAATGGTCAGGATGTGAAGGTGGGATCAACAACTTCCTATTGTGATTTTTTCAGTTCCGATACATCTATTGCTACAGTTTCTGATGCGGGGGTGGTAAGTGTACTTGCGCAAGGTACTGTAGAAATAACAGCTAAAGTAAGAGGCGTAGATGCTAAAGGTAAATTAATAATTGTTTCTAAAGGCGATTTGCCCGGAGCACCTGTTCCAACTCGCCCGCAGGTTGATGTGAAGTCGATTTTTAGTGATACCTATGTTGATGCTACGGTAAGTAATTTCACACCAGGTTTTGGAGGTTCTACTGCTGTAACCGAAGTGTTAAATACTGGCTCTGGTAAAGTCTTACAATACAGTACGAATAATTACACAGGAATAATGTTTGTTGAAGACCCAATTAACGCGTCATCTTTAGGATTTTTACATGTTGATGTTTATGTTGAAAATGCAGCATCAAGTATTGGTATTCAAATTAGAGATATTGGAGCGAATAAACTTATTGAAACAGATGTTAATACCGGAAATGCTTTAGGCGACGATAAAGATTTTAGAACTACGTTAACTGGTTTCCAAACCGGTGTTTGGAAGTCGTTTGAGATTCCTTTGGGTGGTAATATTGCCAATCAAAAGAGCAACATTGGAGCTATCATTTTAACAGGTGGTCCTAATTTCATCATGGATAATATTTATTTCTATCGTTAAAAAATCATCACACGAAAAATTAGATTTATGAAACATTCATATAAAACAATACTATTCGCTTCACTCGTTATTATGATAGCTGGTTGTGAAGTGGAGCCTAAACAAACTTTAACCGATAGAAATTTTGAATTGGTATGGAGTGATGATTTTAATGGTGCTGCAGGCAGCGCACCTAGCGCCGAAAAATGGGCGAACGATCTAGGTACTGGTCAAAACGGTTGGGGAAATAATGAACTACAATCCTATACCCAGAGTCCACAAAATATTGCCCTAGATGGTTCTGGAAATTTAGTAATTACTGCTAGAAAAGATTTGTTTGGTAATTATACCTCAGCTCGTATAAAAACAGAAGGTTTATTTACTCAAAAATATGGCCGTATAGAAGCTCGTATTAAAACACCAACAGGCTCAGGCATATGGCC
>CAJBVG010000159.1 GCA_903958995.1 uncultured bacterium
GATCTCTAACTCCAATCAAACAACAGGATACATTCAAAACAGGAAATGGTGGTCAAAACACTTTATAGGTGGGGAGTATTACACCTATCAAACAGACGATAAAATATACATTCATTATAAGTTAGAACTTACAGATAAAAATAAAACCCCCTCAGAATTACAAATTAAGTGGAGGTTTGCTAAGGCTATGAGAGGGCTAAGGTTTGAAGTAAGTTTAGGTAATGTGGGAGAGATGTCTAATGAAAAACTTCATCAGGTTAGAAACTACCTATTAGAAACCCGTAATATTGGTTCGTGGTATAAAAAACATCAAACCCAATAGATTAAAACCTTCAATTGCTCTTTACCCCAGTCGTATTTTATGATTGGGGTGGAGGAGTTTTGTAATTCTTTAGAATCAATTTTACCTGTTAAGGCTAATGTCCGCAAGAACTTTTCATCGCTAAATGTTTTAAGTGTATTGACCATTTCTTTGGTGTCCTTCCAATCTTGGTAGTCAAAAGTTAATTCTAATGCCATCGTTATTGTTTTAACAATAAATATCTGTAAATGCGGCAAAGATGCGGTTTTGCTGTATTTTAGCTATATGCTCAGAGGTAAAAAGAAATTAGACACTTACATCAAACTATTAGAAATCTTTGAAAGAGAATTGAAAAGACACCACGTATTTTTCAGTGCCGGTGGTTATGAGATTAGGTATATCATCACTTCAAAAGTATTTGAAGAAAAATTTGAGGTAGAGATTACCCTTTACACCAAAAGATACAGAAAGCACCACACCTTTTTAAACGAAACAAAAACTTATTACGAAAGACTCAAAGGTTTCGCTTACCTATTTGGATTTAAGAATGTACAGATGCTCCGAAGCCTTGATAAAATTAAAACCTTCAACGACCCCGAATATATCAGCATTCCTGTTCGACAAAGAATAGCAATGAACTATATTGATGATTTCCGTGAAGAAGAGTTTTATGCTATGGCTGACTTAATTGGTGAGTGAGGGGGGGTCTCCTCGTTCTTAACCAGTGTATTGATTTTTCGATTTCATAGGAATAATTCTAAAAGTAAAAAGCCACACCTTTTGAGGCATGGCTTTATTAAACTATGTTTTTTTATTACATTTTCACAATCCTCTGAGCAACCTCTCCAATCTTAATCACATAAACTCCATTATCAAGTTCCGATAAATCTATCATTACTTTTTCAGTAAAGATTTTTGTAATGACCAATTTTCCTTGCATGTCAAAAATTTGAATGTTGTTGTTTTCGTTTTTATTTAACCTTTCAATGTTGATGATGTTATTAGTTGGGTTTGGATAAATTTTAATCTTGGAGTTTTTGATGTCGTTGATGCCAGTTGTTCCAATATTAACTTTGAGGACTGATGTGTCTGTACAATTTTCAGAGTTTATCAAAACGCATTTCAAGCTGCCTTGTCCATTACTTAACCATTGAACAGTTACAGCATTGGTTCCTTGTCCAGACACTATTGCACCATTATCAATTATCCAATTATATGTATGATTAAGCTGTTGAGAAATATTATACAAATATGGAGTGTTAACCTGTATATTAATACTTAACCCTGCCATTTTACCAGATGTTGGACTATTTTTTATGGTTACAATTTTTGTAGTAGAATCTAAACAGCCATTATTTGTTATGGTTGTTAACTTTATGTTGTATACTCCTGAAGCAGAATATGACTTAATAGGGTTTGTTAAATTAGATTTGGTTCCGTCTCCAAAATCCCATATCCAAGTTGCAATCGTACCATTAGTTAATTGTGTACCATCTAAAAATGAAAAGAGATTATTCGTAAAGCATTGTGTGCTGTTCGTTAATATAATATTAGTGCTTTGTTTATCGAAGACTATGATGTTTTTTTGTGTAGAATCTGAACAGGTATTATTTGAAGTAACAGTTAGTTTAACAATGTAATTACCATAATTATTGTATTTCTTTACGGGGTTTCTGTTTGACGAAAAAGTTCCATCTCCAAAGTCCCATCTATAAGTTATATTATAAAGAGTATCTACGAATGATGAATCTTTAAATACAAATTCGTTTGAGTTTAAACATTGGTTTGCACTAGAAACACTAAATTGTGAAATAGTGTTGTTCAGAACGTAGATAGTCTTTGTTGATGAATCCTTGCATCCATTATCTGATAAAGTAACAAGTTTGACTTGATAACTTCCTGCATTAGTGTACGATTTTGTTGGATTTATTAAAGTTGATTGAGTGCCATCCCCAAAACTCCAAAATCTACTTAAAATAACTCCAGAACTTATTTGTGAAGAGTCATTAAAAATAAAAACATTACCCTGTAAACATTGGGAATTATTTATACTGCTAATAAAAGTTCGTTGATTAACAAATACATTCAATGTTACAGATGATGTGTCTGTGCATTGCAAATTTGTAAAAATAATTAGTTTCACTAAATAAACTCCAGAACTAGTGTAAGATTTAGTTGGATTTTTAAGACTCGAAATTGTTCCGTCACCAAATTCCCATTTATAATTTGTAATGAGCCCTGCACCATCAACAAATGAAGAGTCTAAAAAACTAAACTGGTTTTTATTAATACACTGATTTAGATTTGAAACTTTAAACTTAGAAACAGGTTTTCCCAACACCTCTATTTTGATTGCATTTGAGGTGTCAGATATTGCCCCAATTTGAGAAATTCTTTTAAACCAAGTGGTTTGATATAAATTGCTTGGCTGA
>CAJBVG010000160.1 GCA_903958995.1 uncultured bacterium
GCTCTCAAGGATTTTTGTATAAAAATCAAGGCATTAAGGTAATCCTGGTATTCTTGATCGGCCTTCATTTTACGCTCTGCCATTTTATTGGCAGTAACATTGATTAAGTTTTTTTGATCAATAGAATATACTCCCGACTCATAAATCTTTTGAAAAGCATTGAGTGCTTTACGAGTATCTTCATCGGCTTTGGTATCGCGGAAATAGGCTTCCATCTCCCCTATAAACTTCTCTGGATTATTTGAGAAACTCTTCGGTTGAGCGAATGCACTTAACGATAGGAATACAATAAGGACTACTAAACTATATGATTTAAAAAATCTCATTCTCAATGATCTAACTCTTCTTAAATATGGCTACTACCCAATTATTTTTTGATTGATGTTGTTGATAAAACATCTGGTGGCTTTCGGCCGATGCTATTATCATTTCTAAATCTTCCGTATAAAAACCACTAAACAAAATGGTTCCACCTGCATTCAATGAATTCGCGTAGGCTTCCATATCATTCAATAAAATATTTCTATTGATGTTCGCTAGAATAATATCGAAATGTTTACCTGCTAAATCAGATGCATCACCACATAATATGGTAGCATCGTTCATTCCATTTAACATGGCATTCTCTTCACAACTTTCGGCAGCAATAGGATCATTATCAATAGCCGTAATGTGTTTCGCATGTTTCTGATGAGCGAGTATAGCTAAGATGCCCGTACCACAACCCATATCCAACACCACTTTGTTTGCAAAATCAATATCCAACATCACTTCCGCCATTTGAAAAGTTGTTTCATGGTGACCTGTACCGAAGGCCATTTTCGGGTGCATTTTTATTTGATGTGGGTAATCCTTTTTCTCGTGAAAATCTGCATAGATATACAATTGATCTTTAATCGTAATCGATGAAAAATTACTTTCCCATACTTCATTCCAATTTTGGTAGGGAATAGTATTCACTACATACTCAAAATTAAATTGCTCTTTATAGGCTGATAAAACTTCGTTCACATTTTCTTCTGAATAAAGATGTGAAGGAACATACGCACGAAATCCAGTTTCATTTTTATCAAACGAATCAAATCCAACTTCCGCCAATTCGTTCATTAAAATATCCGCCACAAACTCTTCATCGGCAGCAGTGGTAAACACTAACTCAATATAATTACCTGTCATGTTACAAAGTGTTGTAAGCAATATGTATATCGGTAAAGTCTCTCGATTTTAAAGAAGCTCCACCAATTAATCCACCATCAATATCTTTTTGCGAGAATAACACTTTCGCATTACCTGGGTTACAACTTCCACCGTACAAAATGCTAATCGATTCTGCAATCTCATTCGAGTATTGAGCAGCAATAATGCCTCTAATAAAAGCATGCATCTCTTGTGCTTGCTCCGGACTAGCCGTTTTGCCTGTACCAATTGCCCAAACTGGTTCATACGCTAGAACGATTGATTTCATTTGGTCTGCGGATAAATGAAACAATGATTCTTCAATTTGATTTTGTACCGTTTTAAAATGAACATTCGATTCACGTTCTTCTAATTTTTCTCCAATGCAAAAAATTGGAGTTAATTTATTTTCTAAAGCGATGTTTACTTTTTTAGCCAACAATGCTGAATCTTCTTTTTGATATTCTCTACGTTCCGAATGTCCAAGGATAACGTATTGTACACCTAAAGAAGCAATCATTTCTGCAGAAATTTCTCCAGTATAAGCACCAGATTTTTCTTGGTGACAATTTTGTGCTGCCACATGGAAATTTGTTTCCGCTTGGATTAATTTACTTACCGATGATAAGTGAATGTATGGTGTTGCAAATACGGTAGTTACCTCTTTGTGTAATTCATCCTTAATCATATACACTGCTTCTGAAATCAATTCCATTCCAGCAAGGTAATCTTTGTTCATCTTCCAATTACCAGCAACAATTTTCTTTCTACTCATAACTTTTTCTATATTCTTTAGTCTGTTCAAAAATCGTATTTAAAATATTTTTCTCTGTATCGTTAAATTCTATGCCTCTGCGTTCGTAAACTTTACTAGCTACTTCAAACATTTTGTTCATGGCAAATACTTCCATGCCTTGTGCTCCACCCCAAGAAAAATCAGCAATGAAATTACGTGGGAAACCAGAACCAAACACATTACTTCCTACACCTACAACGGTTCCTGTATTAAACATGGTATTAATTCCACACTTTGCGTGGTCGCCCATAATTAATCCGCAAAATTGCAAACCTGTACGTTTGAAATTATTGGTTTGATAATTCCACAGTTTTACTTCTGCATAATTATTTTTCAGATTTGAGTTATTGCTATCGGCACCAATATTACACCACTCACCAATTACGGCATTGCCTAAGAAGCCATCGTGTGCTTTGTTCGTATAACCGAACACCACAACGTTGTTTAGCTCTCCTCCTACTTTAGAATGCGGACCAATAGTGGTTGCACCGTAAATTTTGGTACCCATTTTTGTTTGCGAATGCTCACCTAAATAAAACGGTCCACGGATCATCGAGCCTTCCATAATTTCGGCATCCTTAGCCAGGTAAACCGGACCAGTACTCACGTTAATGATGGATGCTTGAATTTGTGCACCTTCTTCTAAAAATAATTGAGAAGGGTCGCCTATGATGGTAGTTGTAGTTGAAGTTGTAATGCTTTTCTTACCAGCGGTTAATAGAGTGAAATCTTTTCTCGACTCCTTATCGTTCCATGAAAAAATCTGTGGTAAGGCATCTAAGTAATCGTATTCAAATGAACAGGGCTTTGTTGAAAGCGCTGAATTCATTCCTTCAGAAAAGCTCACTAAGGTTGTGTCCCCATCTACAATTGCTTCCGAAAAGGTCAATGATTGGATAGCCGATACAAAATCTGCATTGGGTAATACCGAGGCATTAATCCAAATGTTTTGAGTGGCTTGTACTTGTGGATATTTTTCTTGGAGATAGGCCTCCGTAGCTACAGAAAGGGTAGCATTTGGGAAATAATATTGCCATTTTTCTAAAATCGTTAACATTCCAATACGGATAGCTGCTACCGGACGGGTGAATGTAAGGGGCAAAAGCTGCCCTCTGCTCGAGTCGTCGAATAAAATAATGTTCATTTAGCAAAGATATAAGCCTGCAGAACATATTAAGGAGAAAATTACTAACGCTTGTAAAATAAGAAAGTCCGACCAAAGGTCAGACTTTCCATAAAAACATATATAATGCTTAAATTATTTCTTTGCGTAACGTGTTTTGAACTTGTCGATACGTCCTGCTGTATCAACCAATTTCATTTTACCAGTGTAAAAAGGGTGAGATTTGTGTGAAATCTCTAATTTTACTAAAGGATATTCAATTCCATCTTCCCAAACAACTGTGTCTTTGGTCTCTATCGCTGACTGAGTCATGAATGAATAGTCGCAAGATAAGTCTTTGAAAACGACTAATCTATAGTTTTTAGGATGTATTTCTGCTTTCATCTTCTCTTAAATTTCGGATTGCAAATGTAGAAAAGCATTGCTTAATATGCAAATGTATTTCAATTTTCTTTTATTTTATTTCTTGGCAGAGCTCTATAAGTACCCCATTAGCATCTTTTGGATGAACAAAACACACTAATTTATTATCAGCACCCTTTTTAGGCTCTTTATTTAGCAAAGTAAAGCCTTCTGAGGCTAATCGAGCCATTTCGGCATATATATCGGTCACTTCAAAGGCAATGTGGTGTATACCCTCTCCTTTTTTCTCAATAAATTTTGCAATCGGACTATCGGCTTTAGTCGATTCTAATAATTCAATTTTATTCGGACCGATCTGGAAAAATTCCGTCAATACACCCTCCGATTCCACTTCTTCTCTTTTATACGCTTTTTGAGCAAACAATTTCTCAAAAATGCTTGTTGATGCATCAAGGTTTTTAACAGCAATTCCTATGTGTTCAATTTTATTCATTTTCAAAAATACCTTTTGATTTTAATAATTTGGCTATATTTGTATGTAATTTATATAAAGTCTAAATAAAGATGGTAAAACTTCCCATATATCTCGACAACAATGCAACCACTCCAATGGACCCACGTGTTTTGGAGGCAATGTTGCCCTATTTTACTGAAAAATTCGGTAATGCAGCCAGCAGAAACCACCCTTTTGGATGGGTAGCTGAAGAGGCCGTAGATTACGCTAGAGAGCAAATCGCTAAATTAATTGGCTGCACAGAAAAAGAAGTTATTATTACTTCGGGTGCAACAGAATCAAATAACCTGGCAATAAAAGGTGTATTTGAAATGTATGCTCAAAAAGGAAATCATATTATTACCCTTACTACTGAACACAAAGCAGTATTAGATACTTGTCACCATATTGAAAAACAAGGTGCAGAAGTAACTTACCTTGATGTTCAAGCAGATGGTATGGTTGATTTAGCTAAACTTGAAGCAGCAATTACTCCTAAAACCATTTTAATTTCGATTATGTATGGAAACAATGAGATTGGTGTAGTTCAAGAAGTGAAGAAAATTTCAGACATCGCTCGTAAGCATGGTGTGTTATTCCATACCGATGCTACACAATCAGTAGGTAAAATTCCAGTAAACGTAGAAACTGATGGAATCGACTTAATGTCGTTTTCTGGGCATAAAATGTACGGACCAAAAGGTGTTGGTGCATTATATGTACGTAGAAAAAATCCAAGAGTTAAAGTTACTGCACAAATGGATGGTGGCGGACACGAGCGTGGAATGCGTTCTGGGACTTTAAACGTTCCAGGTATTGTGGGTTTCGGAAAAGCTTGCGAAATTGCAATGTTAGATATGGAAAAAGATTCCATTCGTTTATCAGCTTTACGCGATAAATTAGAAGGTGCTTTATCTCAAATGGAAGAATCATACGTAAACGGAAATAAAGAACATCGTTTGCCACATACAACAAACATCTCTTTCAAATATGTTGAAGGTGAAGGTCTGATGATGGCGATGAAAGATTTAGCGGTATCATCTGGTTCAGCTTGTACATCGGCTTCTTTAGAGCCATCGTATGTATTAAAGAGCTTAGGATTGAATGACGATTTAGCACATTCATCAATTCGTTTCGGATTAGGTAGATTTACTACAGAAGAAGAAGTGGATTACGCAATTGAATGTACTCGTAACGCAGTTAACAAACTTAGAGAGATGAGTCCTTTATGGGAGATGTTCAAAGATGGCATCGACATGGATTCGGTAGAGTGGGCGGAACACTAATCGAAACGTCGAAGTGTCGAAATATTAACATATTATCCCATTAACATATTAACATATTAGATTAACATATTATCC
>CAJBVG010000161.1 GCA_903958995.1 uncultured bacterium
GTTGATTTGATTGGTTGCAAGCATGAAGACATTATCCCAGCATCTGGTAAAACAGGTTTGGGTGTAGATAAAATTTTAGAAGCCATTGTGGCTAGAGTACCTGCTCCGGTTGGCGATAACGATGCACCATTACAAGCCTTAATTTTCGACTCTGTATTTAATTCGTTCCGTGGTATCATTGCTTATTTCAAAGTGGTGAACGGAGAAATTAAAAAAGGTGATAAAGTAAAATTCGTGAATACGGGCTCAGAATATTTTGCTGATGAAGTGGGTGTTTTACGTTTAAACCAAGAACCGCGTGCGAGTATTAAAACAGGAGATGTAGGTTATATCATCTCAGGGATAAAAGAAGCTCGTGAAGTTAAAGTGGGCGATACCATTACTCACCTATCAAGACCAGGTATAGGAATACAAGGTTTTGAAGACGTGAAGCCTATGGTATTTGCAGGTATTTACCCTATAGAAACCGACGATTTTGAAGAACTACGTGAGTCGATGTACAAATTACAATTGAACGATGCTTCCTTAGTATTTGAACCCGAATCATCTGCCGCTTTAGGTTTTGGTTTCCGTTGTGGATTCTTAGGAATGCTGCACATGGAGATTATCCAAGAGCGTTTAGAGCGTGAGTTTAACATGACGGTTATTACTACCGTTCCTAACGTATCATACAAAGCATTTACCACTAAAGGTGATGAGATTGCAGTAAACAATCCTTCTGATCTACCCGACCCTAGTCGTATTGAATACGTAGAAGAACCTTATATCAAAGCAAACATCATTACTAAATCTGAATTCGTTGGACCGGTAATGTCGCTTTGTATTAATAAACGTGGAAACATTATCAATCAATCTTACTTAACCTCAGACCGTGTAGAACTTGTGTTCGAAATGCCGATGGGTGAAATTGTATTTGATTTTTATGATCGCTTAAAAACCATTTCAAAAGGATATGCATCATTCGACTATCATCAAATTGGTTATCGCCAATCGGATTTAGTGAGAATGGATATTCGTTTGAACTCTGAACCTGTAGATGCCTTGTCGTCATTGATTCACAGAAGCAACTCGTTTAGCTTTGGTAAAAAAATCTGCGAGAAATTAAAAGAACTTTTACCTCGTCAACAATTCGAAATTGTAATACAAGCTTCTATTGGAGCAAAAATTATAGCAAGAGAAACTGTGAAAGCTTTACGTAAAGATGTAACCGCAAAATGTTATGGTGGTGATATCTCTCGTAAACGTAAATTATTAGAAAAACAAAAAGAAGGTAAAAAGAGAATGCGCCAAGTAGGTAATGTGGAAATTCCACAGTCTGCGTTTATGGCGGTGTTGAAATTAGACTAACTAAAGAATCGGGTATCGGGTATCGAGTATCGGGTTTGATTATCCAATACTCGATACACGATACTCGCTTCTCGATACTCAATAAAAAATGGAACTACTCGACGGAAAAAAAATAGCAGCCGAAATTAAAATTGAAATCAAGAAAGAAGTCGATGAGATGATTGCTATGGGTCTCCGTGCGCCAAACTTAGTAGCAATTTTAGTGGGTGAAGATGGGGCTAGCGAAACGTATGTGAATAGCAAAGCGAAGAATTGTGCGGAGGTTGGTTTTACTTCATCGGTTATTCGTTTACCAAAAGATACTACAGAAGAATTTCTATTAAATAAAATCATTGAAATTAATAACGATGATGCTATTGATGGATTGATTGTTCAGCTTCCATTACCTGATCATATTTCGGTTACGAAAGTAGTGGAGACGATTGATTACCGTAAAGATGTGGATGGCTTCCACCCGATTAACATCGGAAGAATGAATAAGAATTTACCTTGTTATATTTCTGCAACTCCGAATGGTATTATGATGCTTTTAGAGCGTTATAAAATCAATACTTCAGGAATGCATTGTGTGGTTGTTGGCCGAAGCAATATTGTAGGTTCGCCAATGAGTATTTTAATGGCATTGAATGCAGAGCCAGGAAATGCTACTGTAACCATTTGCCACAGTAAAACTCCTGATATTAGTCGTTACACTAAAGATGCCGATATTGTTATCGTTGCTATTGGTAAGAAAAATTATCTTACTGCAGATATGATTAAAGACGGTGCTATCGTTATTGATGTTGGAATGAATAGAGAACTTTCAGACAAAACTAAATCGGGTTACAAGTTATATGGTGATGTTGATTTTGAAAACGTTTCGAAGAAAGCTTCTTGGATTACCCCTGTACCCGGTGGCGTTGGATTAATGACGATTGTTTCGTTGTTGAAGAATACGCTGGCTGCAGCGAAGAAAACTTATTATAACTAATTATAAATTGTAAATTGTAAATTTTAAATTGTAAATGAATAAGCATACAATTTAATTATAAACAATTTAGAATTTAGAATTTAGAATTTAGAATTTA
>CAJBVG010000162.1 GCA_903958995.1 uncultured bacterium
ACCGTTTCAACGGCTTTAACTACAGCTTCAAAAACTCCTGTATGGCCTACCATATCGGGGTTTGCAAAGTTTAAGCACACAAAATCTACTTCACCTTTTTCCAATTCAGTAACGATGGCATCAGTAATTCCATTGGCACTCATTTCTGGTTGTAAATCATACGTTGCCACTTTAGGAGATGGAATCATAATTCTACTTTCCTTTTCAAATGGTACTTCTCGCCCGCCAGAAAAGAAAAAGGTTACGTGTGGGTATTTTTCTGTTTCAGCAATTCTAATTTGCGATTTGTTATTAGCCGATAATACTTCACCAAGCGTGTTGGCTAAATTATCTTTTTCGAAAATCACATTTACATTTTCGAATGAATCATCATAACTCGTCATGGTTACATAATGCAAATTCATTTTGTGCATGTTGTATTCATGAATATCACGTTGTGTTAAAGCTATCGAAATTTCTCTGGCTCTATCAGTTCGGAAATTATAACTAATTACTACATCACCTTCTTTAATAGTTGCTAATGGTTCATTGTGTTCATCAACACAAACCAATGCTTTCATAAATTCGTCGGTAATGTTTTCTTTGTATTGTGCTTCAATATCAGATAGGATAGAAGTGGATTTTATTCCATCACCATTCACTAATAATTCATAGGCTAACTTTACACGTTCCCAACGTTGGTCACGGTCCATTGCATAATAACGACCAATAACTGTAGCCAGCTTGGCTGTATTATGTTGTGAAGTATTATGATCGAGTAATTCTTTTAAATATCCAGAACCGCTTTTAGGATCCGTATCTCGCCCGTCTAAAAAGGCATGAATAAAGGTATTTTCTACACCTTCAGCAGTGCAAATATCACATAATGCTTTTAAGTGGTTAATATGGGAGTGTACACCTCCATCAGATAGCAGTCCAATAAAATGTACATTTTTATGTTCTTTTTTTGCATAATCCAATGCTTGTTTTAACACCTTGTTAGAAGCTAGGGTACCATCTTTACAAGCTTTATGGATTTTTACAAGTTCTTGGAAAATGACTCTACCAGAACCAATGGTTAAGTGTCCGACTTCAGAATTTCCCATTTGACCTTCGGGTAAACCAACTGATTCTCCGGATGCAACTAGCTTAGCATGAGGATATTTTAAATATAATGAATCAACAAATGGGGTATTGGCGTGCTGAATAGCATCGGCCTTTAATGTAGTCCCTAATCCCCAACCATCTAAAATAAGTAGTGCTAATTTCTTCTTTTCCATATACAAATATACCAAGCCAAAATGATTGGCACAGTTTTTAAGGTAAATAAATAGCATTTTTTAATTTTTTAATGAAGAAATTACTTTTACTAGTCTTTCTAAGTGTAATGTCATTGACAAGCTCTTTCGCACAGTCGGAGTTTATTGACGACGTTACTGTTGCATTTAAGAATGCTGATCAACGCTTGCTATCGAAGTACTTCAGTAATAAAATTGAAATTACTTTATTAGACCAATCCAACGTATTTAGTAAGTCACAGGCAGAACTTGTGATGAAAGATTTCTTCAGTAAATACGATCCAATCGACTTTCAAATTCTCTACAAAAATAATCCAAACTCAGACGCTGCGCGTTTTGCCATTGGCCAACTCGACACAAGAGCAGGTAAGTTTAGGATATACTTTATCATTAAGAACATAGAGAACAATTTATACCTTCAAGAAATGCGTTTCGAGCAGGAACGTACCCGTTAAATCATTACCTTTGTTGGATAAAACTGTATCCCAAATGAATTTTACGGAACAACATTTACTAAACTTCATAGACCTTGCCATTACCGAAGATATTGGCGATGGAGACCATACCTCATTATCGACCATTCCAGCTGGTACACAAAACAAAGCTCAGCTCTTAGTAAAAGAATCAGGCATCTTGGCTGGTGTTCAAGTAGCAAACATCATATTTCATCGTATAGATTCTAATTTAAATGTGGTTAACATTTTAAGTGATGGTGACAAAATTAAAGTAGGAGAAGTGGTGCTTACCGTTTCTGGTAGTGCTCATTCAATTTTGAAAGCGGAACGTTTAGTGTTGAATATTATGCAACACATGTCTGCCATTGCTACGGCAACAAATGCTATTGTTCAAAAAGTATCTCATACAAAATGCAAAATATTAGACACTCGTAAAACTACTCCAGGAATGAGATTCTTAGAGAAAGAAGCGGTGTTAATTGGTGGAGGAATGAATCATCGTATCGGTTTGTACGATATGATATTGATTAAAGATAATCATGTGGATTATGCCGGTGGAATTACCGCTGCTTTAGTAAATGCAAAGCAATATTTAAAAGATACTGGTAGAAACTTGCCTATTGAAATTGAAACAAGAAATATTGATGAAGTAAAGGAAGCCATCTCCGAAGGTGGATTTAAAAGAATCATGTTCGATAATTTCAATTTTGATATGATTCGCGAAGCGGTTCAGCTGGTAAATAGTAAATTTGAAACCGAAGCATCTGGTGGAATCACTACCGAAAATGTTGTTCAATATGCCGAATGTGGTGTAGATCATATCTCTATAGGTGCATTAACACACTCTGTAAAAGCATTGGATTTGAGTTTAAAAGCTGTTTAAATCAGCATTTTAAGACTTTAAATCTACTTTTTATTACTTAGACCGAGAAAAAATACTATTTTAGACCATTAGTAATGATATCGGTCAGTACTTCCATAGCACTCCTTGTCTCGTATTTATACGGTTCTATCCCTACAGCCATTTGGATTGGTAAGGCCTTTTATGGCATTGATGTACGTGAGTACGGAAGTGGTAACGCAGGAGCAACAAACACTTTTAGAATTTTAGGAAAGAAAGCTGGAATACCAGTTTTACTCATTGATATATTAAAAGGTTATACCGCAACTAACTTGGTTTATTTTGTAGGAAATTACGTTCCGGGATCAGTTCAATTTGCCAATTTTCAATTAGTATTAGGAATCACCGCAGTAATCGGACATATATTCCCAGTTTTCGCAGGGTTTAGGGGAGGTAAAGGTATTGCTACCTTGTTCGGTATGATTTTGGCCGTACACCCTGCAGCATCTGCAATCTCTAGCGCGGTGTTTGTTGTAGCACTCATTTTGACTAACTACGTTTCATTGAGTTCTATGATTGCGAGCTTTATGTTCCCTGTAAATATTATCTTATTCTTCAACGAAACGACTACACGTACTCAACTACTTTTCGCAATCTCTGTTTGTATTTTGGTGATGTTTACTCATCAGAAAAATATTGAACGATTATTGAAAGGAAAAGAATCAAAAGTTAATCTATTTAAGAAAAAAGTGAAATCCCAATAGTTTGGTAGAGATTTTGCTATTCAGTACTTAATAAATACACAATTCTATAATGAAAAAATTAATACTTGTAACAGCACTTTTTATTGCTGCTAATCCCTTTATTACCAAAGCTCAAGAGCTTAAGGCAGTACCCTGTGCAACTTTCGAATACATGAGAGATGTGCAAATGAAAGATCCACAATTTGTACAAAATCAACAGATCTTAGAACAAGCTTATGAATATGCAAAATTGCATCCTCAAAAATCATCACAAACAAAACGCATTATTCCAATCGTTTTTCATATCCTTCATAATGGTGGGATTGAAAACATAGCGAAGGAAAGAGTTTTAGAACAAGTAGCGATTTTAAATAAAGATTTCCAACGCTTAAATACCGATACCAATAAAACGAACTCTATTTACAAATCAGTAGCAGCAGATTGCGAAATTGAATTCCGTTTAGCACAAATTGATCCTAATGGAAATTGTACCGATGGTATTGTTCGTGTGAAAACACTATTAACTTACAATGCTGACGATGCTATTAAATCAGTTAGTCGTTGGCCAAACAATAAATATTTTAACGTGTGGGTAGTTGAAACCATTAGTGGTGCAACGCTACCTTCGGTAATCCTAGGTCGTTCACAATTTCCAGGTGGAAGTAATACTACCGATGGGGTATTGTTGAAATACAGCGTTTGTGGTAACACATCTATATTTAATAACTACGGTAGAACGTTAACTCACGAAATTGGTCACTCTTTAAACCTTCGCCACATTTGGGGCGATGGTACTTGTGCATCTGATTTTGTTGATGATACTCCACCACACGAAGCTGCTAATTCTGGTTGCCCAGTAAATAAAGTTTCAAACTGTACTGGAAATGCAATCGAAATGGTAGAAAACTATATGGATTATACCGATGGATTTTGTCAGAATATGTTTTCGAACGGACAAAAAGCAAGAATGAATATTGTTTGGAATGGCAATCAAAATAGTCGTAGTAATTTGTACTCTCCAGCTAACTTAATAGCCACAGGTACAAATGATGGTTATGTTACAGTTACTTGCGTTCCTACTGCCGATTTTTATAGAAAACAAGAGGCTTGTACAAATACTGCAGTTGCTTATACCGATGGCAGTTTCCGTGGTACACCAACCAATTGGGAATGGACATTTGAAGGTGGAACTCCTGCAGTTTCTAACTTACAAAACCCTTCGATTACCTATGCAAATGCAGGTACATACAGCGTTAAATTAAAAACTTGGAACGCTACAGGTGCCGATAGTATTATTAAAACAAATTACATTAGAATATTTGAAACGGTGTCTACCAAAACTCTTCCTTATTTATTGGATATGGAAGATGTCAATAAATTCAATACCGATGTATATAATAAAGTAGATAACATTACAAATTGGACCATTGCAACTAATGCAGGTTTCGCTTCTCCTTCATCAATTGTAATGAAATACTACGGTAAAAACGACGGACAAAGTAATTCTATATTATTACCTAGCGTAAGTTTAAAAGGAACGTCTGCACCGAAATTATCTTTCGATTATGCCTATGCTCAACGTTCAGTAACTTCACTGGATCGTTTGCAAGTGGGTTTGTCTCGTAACTGTGGTTCATCATTCACTTCATTATTTAATAAAACAGGTGCCGACATTGCAACTGCTCCAATTACTTCAGTTTCATTTGTCCCTAACGGTGATGCGCAATGGAAACACCTAGATATTTCTTTAAGCAGTTTAGCTACTTCCGAAAATACAATTATTCGTTTCTTAGCTGAAAACTCAGGACCAGGAAATAATATTTATGTAGATAATATTGTAATTACTGTTGCAACAGGAATGGAGAATTTAATTCTAAATAATTTGAATTTATCAATTGCTCCGAATCCATTCAATAGTTCTACAAAAGCAAGTTTTAATTTATTTGCTGATGCTACTGTTAAAGCAAATTTATATGATCTTTTGGGTCGTAAAGTAAGCGAAATCTATAGTGGACAAATGAGTGCAGGTGCTAATGAAATCAACATTTCTAGCGAACATACTCAAAATCTTTCTGA
>CAJBVG010000163.1 GCA_903958995.1 uncultured bacterium
AGTGGTTGATGCTATTCCTTATAATGCAGCCATCATGACTAAAGAGGGATTAAATGTTTCTATTAATTCTGATGATGCGGAGATGGCTCGCCGCTTAAATCAAGAAGCAGCTAAATCGGTTAAGTACGGCGGACTAACAGAAGAGCAAGCATTTAAAATGGTAACACTCAATCCAGCGAAAATGCTTCACATCGATAACAGAGTAGGAAGTATTAAAGCAGGTAAAGATGCCGACTTAGTATTATGGAATGACAATCCACTTTCTATTTATGCTAAACCACTAAAAACTTTTGTTGATGGTATTGATTATTACGATGCCGAAAAAGATGCTAAACTACGTGTTGATATTCGAGTAGAGAAAGAACGCATCATTCAAAAATTATTGACAGCGAAAAAATTAGGAATGCCAACTCAAAAAGCTAGCAAACCAGAAAAGAAATTATATCACTGCGATGATGTAGAAGTAGAATCAATTTATTAATTAGAAATCGACATGAAGAAAATATATATACTATTAGCTGCTGCAATACTTACCACACAAGTATTTGCACAAGCACCTTCAAAAAAACAAGACAAAAAAATTGTCATTAAAAATGCAACGGTACACATCGGTAACGGACAATTATTGGAAAAAGCAACAGTAGTTTTCGATAAGGGAATTATTACCGAAGTAAGTACAAACTCAGTAAACGAAAGCGGAGCTCAAGTAATTGATGCAAATGGAAAGCATGTTTACCCTGGATTAATTGTAGCCGATAGCAGATTAGGGTTAGAAGAAATTGAAGCCATTCGTCCTACCTTAGATTATTATGAAGTAGGAGAAGTTAATCCTAATATTCGTTCGGTGATTGCTTACAATACCGATTCTAAAATTATTCCAACGGTACGATCAAATGGCGTTTTATTAACACTATCTGTTCCAGAAGGGGGCATAATGCCCGGTACCTCATCAGTAATGAAATTAGATGGTTGGAATTGGGAAGATGCAGCCTATAAAATGGATGCGGTTACCCAATTAAATTGGCCAAGCATGAGCATTCGTAATGCTTGGTGGGCTCCGCCTGCAGAAGAACAAAGAAAACAATCGGCAGCAAACATGGCGATGATCAAAAAATTCTTTGAAGAAGCCAAAGCGTATAATGAACAAGCTCCATCAACTAAAAATTTAAAATTAGAAGCCATGAAATCTATTTTCAATGGTTCTAAAAAATTATTCATCAATGCAAGTTCTGCAAAAGAAATTACATCAGCAGTTTTGTTTGCAAAATCATACAACATTAAACCCGTTATTTTAGGGGGCTCAGAAGCTTACTTAGTCGCTGATTTCTTAAAGGAAAATGATATTGCAGTTATTGCGGCAAACCCGCATTCACTACCTAATAATGAAGATGATGATGTAGACATGCCATACAGAAACGCAAAAATATTACACGATAAAGGAGTATTGTATTGCTTATCAATTGGAGGTAGTTGGCAACAACGCAATTTACCATTCGTAGCTGGAACTACTGCTGCGTATGGTTTAACTAAAGAAGAAGCTTTGCAAAGCGTAACGCTTAACACTGCAAAAATATTAGGCATCGATAAAACAACTGGAAGCATTGAAGTTGGAAAAGATGCTAACTTGTTAATTTCGGAAGGCGACTTGTTAGACATGAGAACTTCTAATGTTACTACAGCTTTCATTCAAGGAGCAAGCATCGACTTAAATAACAAACAGAAGGACTTGTATAAGTTGTATATGGAGAAGTACCAACTTAAATAATATGTTAATATGTTAATGGGATAATATGTTAATACAAGTCCATCATTAACATATTAACATATTACCAGAAGATGATTTAGTTTTTCTTCGAAAAACTAAATCATCTTCTGGTAGTTTCTCCACCAACGTTCTGGCATCTCACCTGTAGTAGCTAAACGGTAATCTTCATAAGAACAAGGGATCAATTCAAAGCGTTCGTTTTTAGACGTGTTACTTTGATAGGGAATTTGCATCCACCAACGATCTGATTTTTTACTTTTTAGAAATACCACTTCCGATGAAATATTTTCGAAAGTCGCTCTGTATTTTATGAAATCTTTTTTCGATGTTGCAGGTAAATCATTTTTACGTTGATAGTATCCTTCAATAAAACACCATAACATTTGTGCAACTAATTCTGCTGTTTGTTCTCTATGATCGAACTTTGGATTGTACTCGTAAACCCCAACAGAACTAAGCTTATCAGAGATTCCAGCATATCGCATCATTTGGCAAACCTCTTCAGCATAAAATCCATTTGGGTGTGCATTGGCATTACCTGGCGCATCCGACATTTTAATGCAAGCCATGTCTACACTAAACATATCAGCAGCACGAATAATAGGTTCCGTTTCTGCAGTATTATTTCTAAACGCTCCTAATCGGTGAATATCAAAATACATTTGATGCATCAATTCCACACTATCCTGATTCACATAATACGTTTGATAACCGATATTACTATAGTTAAACAAATAATGAGGTTCGTGTAAAATGATGCTGTTTAAGTATGAAATAGAATCGGGTGTTTGTTGCTCATCTACTCTTGCATCTAAATCAAAATGAGAATCCAACACCACCATATCTACCTTTTTATCTAAATTTTCATATGCCCAATATTGTGCATAAGTTAAATCGTGTCCACCACCAACAATAATAGGAACAATGTTAAGTTTCATTAATTCATGACAAACATTTTTCAATGCCACATGCGTATCGCGAACTGTATTTCCCGGTAAGATATTACCAAGGTCAACCATCTTCAATTTAAAATCGCCGACATTCAGTTGGTATAAAGCTTTTCTGATTTTATTTGGCCCTTCTGCACAACCCTCATTCTGAATCGCTTTACGATCTTCTAACACGCCAATAAATGCTAAATTAATCCCTTCTAAGTCCGGAAAACGATCGGTATACTTCGTAATTTGAAAACCAATTTGGCTTTCATAATACGATTCTATTAATGCTCCATGGTCTGGAGAAAGGGCTTGTAAAAAGTCTTCTAGCATATTAATTAATTCTACACAAACTTATATATTTTCTACATATTTGTATCATGGTTTTTGTCACAGGTGCCACTGGCTTTTTAGGCTCGTATTTATGTTTATATCTCTCTCAAAAAGGATATCGCATAAAAGCATCTAAACGTCCCGATTCTAAAATACCAACAATTCTACAAAATAAAGACATCAACATCGAATGGGTTGATGTAGATCTCATGGATTTTTTTGATGTGAAAGATCACCTAGAAGGGTGTAAAGCTATTTTTCATTGTGCAGCAGTAGTGAGTTTTAGTGAGGCGAACAAAAAATCACTTTGGGAAACGAATGTCAACATTACGAGTAATATAGTAAACGTTGCCTTAGAGCTGGATGGCATACATATGGTTCATGTGAGTTCTATCGCTGCAGTTGGTGATGCAAAACCTGGTAAGCAAATTGATGAATCGTGTAGGTGGGTTTATAAGAAAAGCGACTCGAATTATTCTATAACAAAATTTGAAGCAGAACGTGAAGTTTGGCGTGGTATTCATGAGGGATTAAAAGCCGTCATTGTTAATCCATCCGTAATATTAGGTTACGATGAACGAGGACAAGGAAGCATGGGTTTCATTGCACAAATAAAAAATGGCTTATCATTTTATACTTCAGGCAAAACTGGTTTTGTTGATGTGAATGATGTTGCTCAAACCATGATTTCATTATATGAACTTCAACTTTCTGGAGAACGCTACATTGTATCGGGTGTTAATTATACTTACCAAACCGTGTTGGATACCATTTCAATCTCATTAAACAAAAAGAAACCATCTATAGCAGTCTCAAAATGGTTCTTAACAAGTTTGGCTTCTATAATACAGCTCTTCAATAAGAATCATCCGCTCAATACATTTACTGCAAAATCTGCTTTTCATGTTTCCGAGTATTCTACTCAGAAATTATTGAACGTTATTCCTATTAATTTTACATCTTTAGAAACTAGTATTCACAATATGGTGAATAAAAAAATAGTTTAAATTTGCATCAAACATCAAACAAATGGAACTAAGTCAAGATATAATCGACAGAATTCAAAAGCTAAAAGAAAAGTACGATACCATGGGGCAAGACCTCTTGTCGTATCTCGATGGATTGCTTTACTCAGAGTATTTAACCTATTGGGATTATATACACCTCGATACACTTCTTAGTTTACAAAATCCTAAGACCGCATTTCCTGATGAAAACATTTTCATTATGTATCATCAGGTTACAGAATTATATTTCAAAATGATTTTGAGTGAGTGTGAACAAATTTGTAAGAAAGAAGATATCACAGAAAAGTTTTTCTTAGATCGTATTACTCGCATCAATCGTTATTTTAATTTATTAACGGATTCTTTTGATGTGATGGTTGATGGAATGGAGAAAGAGCAATTCCTGAAATACAGAATGTCATTACTTCCTGCGAGTGGATTTCAATCTGCACAATACCGAATGATTGAAATTTATGCAACAGACTTTATTAATTTAGTGGATAAAGATGTTCGTGAGGATTTTAAGGAATTAGCATTTGATGCAGATAAGTATTTAGATAACATTTATTGGAAACACGGAGCAACCGAATTAAGTACTGGTAAAAAAACATTAACACTTAAGCAATTCGAAGAGAAATATTTAGAAGCATTTTCATCTCTTGCTAAAAAATGTTTTGAAAATAATTTATACACTGTTTATAAAAAACTTAAATCCGAAGACAATAAGCTTACAGAGGCTATGCGTAAATTCGATTTAAGTGTAAACGTCAACTGGCCTTTGGTACATTATAAGTCTGCTGTACGTTACTTACACAAAGACCCACAAGACATAAAAGCAACAGGAGGAACGAATTGGCAAAAATACTTGCCTCCACGTTTCCAGAAACGTATTTTCTATCCAGAATTATGGAGCAATCAAGAAATCGAAGAGTGGGGTAAGGGTTGGGTAGAGAACATCTTGAAAGATTTATAGGTTTCCAATACAAGCCATATTTTCTTATCTTTATATTCTAGCTACATAAAGGATGGACACCTCGAATAAAGGATTTTCTGAAATTGCCAAACAAGCATTGTTAATGCCTCAAGAAGCGTTGATGGCCATTAAAAACAGAAAACATAATTTAAACATCGGTATTCCTAAAGAAACCACTTTCCAAGAAAATAGAATTGCACTAACTCCATTATCGGTGGGCCTACTCGTGAACAATGGTCACGAAGTACACATAGAAACCGGTGCTGGTAATGCCGCAAAATTCCCTGATAAGGATTATGCTGAAGAAGGTGGGCAAATTGCTTACGACAGCAAGAAAATTTGGGAGTCGGATGTGATTATAAAAGTGGAGCCACCAACCATCGAAGAAATAGGAATGATGCGTGGCGGACAAACCTTAATTTCTGGCTTACAAGTTTCATCTTTAAAAGCAGACTACTTAAAACTTCTCGTTCAAAAAAATATTACTGCAGTAGCTTACGAATACTTAAGAGATGAGGGCAACATTCTAACTGTTGTTCGATCGATGAGTGAAATTGTAGGAACGGCTTCTATACACATTGCATCAGAACTCTTGTGTACACACAATGGTAAAGGATTACTACTTGGTGGTGTTACAGGAATTCCACCAACAGAAATCGTCATCATTGGTGCGGGTACAGTTGGCGAGTATGCCGCACGTACAGCATTAGCATTAGGTGCCGATGTAAAAGTATTCGACAATTCTGTTTATCATTTGCGACGATTACAAAATAATATAGGCAGTAGAATTTTCACTTCAGTATTGCAACCAGTTGTTTTACAAAAAGCATTATCGAAATGTGATGTTGCCATTGGTGCGATGCGTGCAAAAGAAGGTCGTAGTCCTTGTATCGTTTCCGAAGAAATGGTAAGTAGGATGAAAGAAGATTCTATTATTATCGATGTGAGTATTGATCAGGGTGGGTGTTTCGAAACCTCTAAAGTAACGAATCATACCGAACCGGTATTTAAGAAACACGATGTTATCCATTACTGTGTTCCGAACATTGCCTCTAGAGTGGCGCGTACAGCATCGTATGCATTAACTAATATCTTCACTCCAATTCTATTAGAACTTGGTGAAGCCGGTGGTATGAAAAACTACTTGTGGAGCAACTCCGGCATCCGCAGTGGAGTGTACATGTACAACGGACACATCACTAACAAATACTTATCAAACCAATTTAAGTTACCTTATAAAGATTTGGATTTATTGGTTGCAGCGCACGGGTAGCCAATGTTTAACTAAGCGTACTTGGATGCGATGCTTAGCCAAGATTTAGCGAAGCGTTCTTGGCGGCGATGCTTTGACGAGTTTAGCGAAGCGTTCTCGTCACTTAAATTATTTTAACCTCCACTAGCCCCTTATTCCCGCAATAATCTCCTGCACTACTATACTTGTAATGTTTTGGTTCATGAACAATTCCAGCCCGAACGGGGTTCATATGAATATAGTTAAGCTTTTGAAATAAAAAATCCATCGTAAAAATCTCTTTAGCAAAATATGGCTGTTGCCACATTTGATTATTAGAGTTGGCGGGATTCTTCAAACCATTGTTTCTTAATATAGGTAATATCCATTCCCGTCTATTATCCTGTGTGCTATTTTTTAATTGTTGTATTATTTTAATTGATGTAAATCTCTTAAAGTCTCTTATTATATCAGATAAATTATTTTGTTCACTTCCAATAATTAAATGAATATGATTTGACATAATAACCCAAGAATATACTTCCAACCCCTTTTTTTCAATACAATAATTTAAACTATCAACAATTATATCCTTGTATACCTTTTTATCAAAAATATCAATCCATTCCACAACAGTTGTAGTAACAAAATATAGCTTTAGTTTATCCTGTATTTTATATGCTTCACTCATATTACAAATGAAAATTTATTATTAGACAATCACAACTGCATTTATGCATGATTTTATGTGCAACCTTGATATTTCGCCAAGGACGCTCCGCTAAACCTTGGCTCAGCTTCATTATTACAGTTATTCAGAAATTTGTTGTATACCTCAAAATCATTACATTTGAGTTATGAAATATACTTCCATCAAATCCGATCTTTTCATCGAAAACAGAAAACGTTTTAACGAGAAACTAAAACCAAAATCAATGGCAATCATTCAATCTAATGATGAGTTTCCTCGTAGTGGTGATCAAAATTATACTTTTCATCAAAACCCTGATATGTTTTGGTTGACAGGTATTGATCAGGAAGAAAGTATTTTTATTTCATTTCCGGATGCACCAATTCCTGCATATAGAGAAGTGTTGTTTTTGAAAAAAACTAATGAGCATATTGCTATTTGGGAAGGTCACAAATACACAAAAGAAGAGGCATATGCTACTTCTGGAATTCGTTCAATATTTTGGTTAGAAGATTACAAAAGTATTTTCCCGATGTTGATGAATCATTGCGAAAATGTATACATCAACAGTAATGAAAATGATCGTTATGTACATATTAATCAGTATCGCGATATTCGTTTTGCAAAACAATTGATGGAACAATATCCATTACATCGATACGAACGCGCTGCACCTATTTTTAGAGAGCTACGTGCTGTTAAATCAACCTACGAGGTAGAACTATTACAAACAGCTTGCGACATAACAGAGAAAGCATTTCGTAGAATTTTAGGTTTTGTAAAACCAGGCGTTGCTGAATACGAGATTGAAGCAGAAATTATTCATGAGTTTATTCGTAATCGTGCAAGCGGACATGCATACAATCCAATCATCGCTTCTGGTGATTCGGCAATTGTTTTACATTATAACGATAACAATAAAGCATGCAATGCAGGTGAAGTTATCTTATTAGACTTTGGTGCAGAGTACGCAAATTATAATGCAGATTTATCTCGCTCTATTCCAGTAAGTGGGAAATATACTCCTCGTCAGAAAGATGTTTACAATGCAGTACTTCGTGTTTTCAATGCATCTAAACAAATGCTTGTTGAAGGAACAATTTTAGATGAGTACCATAAAGAAGTTGGTAAAATAATGGAGTCTGAATTAATTGGTTTGAACTTACTTGATAAACACGATGTAAGTAAACAAAATCCTGATGCGCCATTGTATAAAAAATATTTCATGCACGGAACATCACATTTCTTAGGCTTAGATGTTCACGATATCGGTAACCGTTACGAGAAAATGAAAGCTGGAATGGTGTTCACTTGCGAGCCTGGTATTTATATTGCAGAAGAAGGTTTAGGAATTAGAATTGAAAATGATATTCTTATTACAAAATCGGGCAATGTAGATTTAATGGCAAACATTCCAATCGAAGCAGACGAAATTGAAAGCTTAATGAACTAAGATTAATATGTTAATTTGTTTCGGGAATCAGATACCCCTTCACATAATCCTCCACTCCTTGTTCTAGGGTGTGGAATGGTTTTGAATAACCGATGCTTCTAAGTTTACTCATATCGGCTTCGGTGAAGTATTGGTATTTATCGCGGATGTCGGCTGGAGTATCAATGTATTCAATATTCTCCGCAACTTTCATTGCAGTAAATGTAGCTTTAGTTAAATCTTTAAAAGTGCGAGCTTTGCCTGAGCCTAAATTATAGATACCCGATTTTTTGCGAAGTAACATAAAGAAAAATAATATTTCAACTACATCTTTCACATAAACGAAATCGCGCATTTGTTCTCCATCTTTAAATTCTGGGTTATGCGATTTAAATAAACGCATTCCGCCAGTTTTTTTAATTTGATGAAAAGCATGAAAAATAACAGAGGCCATTCTGCCTTTGTGATTTTCATTCGGACCATAAACATTAAAGAATTTTAATCCTGCCCAGAAGTAAGGTTTCTTCTCTTGTTTCAATGCCCACTTATCAAATTCATTTTTAGATTCGCCGTATGGGTTTAACGGAATTAAAGAATCAATTTTATCGTGATCATCTTTATATCCAAATTCTCCTAAACCATATGTTGCAGCACTAGAAGCATAGACCATGCCTACACCGTAGGCTGAACAACGGTTCCAGAGCTCCTTCGTATAATCGGTATTTAATTTCCAAAGAATTTCTTTGCTAAATTCTGCGGTATCTGTACGTGCTCCAATATGAAAAACGAATTGTACAAATTTATGATGTTGATCAAACCATGCGAAAAATTCGTCGCGATGAACTTTCTCTTTGAATTTTTTTCCTTCTAAATTTTGATGTTTTATTTCTTGTGAAAAATCATCTGCCAAAACTAAATCTGTATAGCCTTCTTTGTTTAGTTTTTCAACTAAGCAACTTCCAATAAAACCGGCTGCACCTGTTATGATAATCATCTTACTATTGTTCTTCTAAAATAAAATCTAATTTATAAGGAGGAGTGATATTCAAACTTACAGCTGTATCAAACAACTTGTAAATTGCTTTTCTTCCTTCTACTCCCAAATTTACTGAATATTTATTAACATATAAGTCGATATGCTTATACATTACCTCTTCACTCATTTCTTGCGAATGTTGTCTAACGAAATCATATGAAGATTTCGGATTGGCAAAAGCATATTCTACGCTTTTACGCAATACGCGATCAATCTTTTTTTGTGTATCTAAATCAAATTTCCTATTCACTACAATGCCACCCAAAGGAATAGCCGATTGGTATTTCGACTCCCAAAATTCTCCTAAATCAAGCACTTTTACTAAGCCTTTATCTTGATAGGTAAATCTGTTTTCGTGAATAATTAAGCCTAAATCAATTTCACCATTTAATAATGCATTTTCTATTTCCGAAAACACCATCACTTTTTTGTTCTTCGCATTAGGCATCGCAAGACTCAGCAAAAAATTCGCAGTAGTTAATTCGCCCGGTATACCGATACGTAGTAATGAGTAGTGAGTAGTGAGTAGTGAGAGTGTTTCCTCAATGCTAAGAGGTCCCTGAGCGGAGCCGAAGGGCTCATTCCTAATTAATAAAGGTCCGACACCAAAACCGAGTGCACTTCCAGAATTCAACAATTTATACAAATGTGTTAAATGAGCAAAGGCATGATAGCTTAGCTTGGTAA
>CAJBVG010000164.1 GCA_903958995.1 uncultured bacterium
ACGAACACAAAAAAACTTCATCGTGACGGTGGCTGAGCGGAGCCGAAGCCAGCGTTAGAAAATGTCGAAGCGTGGACGCTTCGACGAACACAAAAAAACTTCATCGTGACGGTGGCTGAGCGGAGCCGAAGCCAGCGTTAGAAAATGTCGAAGCGTGGACGCTTCGACGAACGGAGTTCAAATTAACATTAGCACATTAGCAAATTGACCAATTGGCACATTAACCTAAAGTTCTTTCTTCAAGAAGCGTCCCGTATAACTCTTCTTATCTTTTGCTAGTTCTTCTGGGGTTCCGGTGAAGATGATTTGTCCGCCGCCGGCGCCGCCTTCTGGACCCATGTCGATTACATGATCCGCAACTTTTATGACGTCCATATTGTGTTCTATCACCACAACTGTGTTTCCTCTGTTCACCAATTCATCTAAAACACCCAATAAAATTCTGATGTCTTCGAAATGTAATCCGGTGGTAGGTTCATCGAGAATATAAATGGTTTTACCAGTATCTTTTTTAGAAAGCTCTGTTGCTAATTTTACTCGTTGTGCTTCTCCTCCCGATAAGGTAATGGATGATTGCCCAATGGTAATGTAACCCAAGCCTACATCTTGTATCGTTTTTATTTTACGAAGGATGTGTGGCATGTTCTCAAAAAATGGAACAGCTTCTTCAATGCTCATGTTCAATACATCGGCAATCGATTTTCCTTCGTATCGCACTTCTAATGTTTCTCTATTGTATCGCTTACCATTACACGTTTCGCATAACACCTGCACATCGGGTAAGAAATTCATTTCAATTACTTTCATCCCCGCTCCTTCACAAGTTTCACACCGTCCGCCTTTTACATTGAAAGAAAATCGACCGGGTTTGTATCCTCTTATTTTTGCTTCTGGCAACTGAACATATAAGTTTCTGATGTCGGAAAATACTCCGGTGTAGGTTGCTGGATTTGATCGTGGTGTTCTACCGATCGGTGTTTGATCGATCTCAATAACTTTATCTAAATGCTCTAATCCTTTAATGGATTTATACGCTAATGGTTTTCTTTTCGAATGATAAATATGTTGATTTAAAATTGGGTAAAGTGTCTCGTTGATTAAGGTTGATTTACCACTTCCCGAAACTCCTGTAATGCAAATAAATTTCCCTAATGGAATTTCAAGAGTTACATTTTGTAAATTATTTCCCGAAGCTTTTTCTAATTTCAATACTTCCCCATTTCCTTTTCTTCTTTTCTTCGGAATCTCAATTGCGCGTTCGCCATTGATGTATTGCGCTGTAATGGTTTTTGATTTTAGAATTTCTGCTGGTGTACCTTGCGCAACAATTTGTCCGCCGTGTACCCCTGCCGCCGGACCAACATCTATGACATGATCCGCTTCCATAATCATATCCTTATCATGCTCCACTACAAGAATGGAATTCCCTAAATCGCGTAGGTTTTTTAAGGCATGAATTAATTTTTCATTATCGCGTTGATGTAAACCAATTGATGGCTCATCCAATATATACAGTACGTTCACGAGTTGCGAACCGATCTGAGTAGCTAAACGAATACGTTGTGCTTCTCCACCCGAAAGAGATTTCGATACTCTGTCGAGGTTCAAATATTCTAAACCTACATCCAATAAAAATCCGATGCGTGCTCTAATTTCTTTTAATATTTCAGAAGCAATTATATTCTGACGGTCGGTTAATCTTTTTTCTAAATCTGTGAACCATTTCGATAAGCTGTTTAAATCCATCGATGCTAAATCGTAAATATGTTTACTATCAATTTTGAAATACAAAGATTCTTTTTTCAAACGAGCACCATCACACGTTGGGCAAGCTACTTTTTGCACAAACTCCTCGATGTCGTGATCATCATCATCGGCTTTGCGATCATTTTGTTGATCCAAGTATTTTATGATACCATGGTAGGTTACATTGTACGAAGCCATTTGTCCACCGTACTGCATTTGTACAGGGATTGGTTCTTCGGTACCATATAAGATTGCTTTAATCACTTCTTTAGGTAATTTCTCTAAAGGAGTTTGCATGGTAAATCCCATCGCCTTTCCAAGAGCTTTCAGCATTTGGAAATTCCAAGATTCACGATATTCTCCTAGGGCCACAATTCCTCCGTTGGAGATACTCAACTTCTTATTAGGCATTAATAAATTTTCATCTACTTCAAACACATAACCTAAACCATCGCATTGTTCGCAAGCACCGTAAGGTGAGTTAAACGAAAATGAATTAGGTTGTGGTTCATCATACGACAAACCTGTGTCTGCACACATTAAAAACTTACTAAAATGCTGATCGGTTTTTGTGTCGTGATCGGATATTTTAATAATACCTTTGGCTTGCTTCATCGCGGAGCGCACTGCATTTACTACACGTGTACGTTCTTTCTCGTTTACTACAATGCGATCAACAACAATTTCGATGTCGTGAATTTTATAACGATCTACTTGCATTTTCGGCACTAACTCCATCACTTCACTATCCACACGCACTTTCAAGTAACCTTGTTTACGAATCTGCTCAAAGAGTTCGCGGTAATGTCCTTTTCTTCCTTTAACAATAGGTGCTAAAACAGAAATGGTTTTGTTTTTATAATTTTTTATAATGGTATCGATAATTTGATCTTCACTCATTTTAATCATGAGCTTACCGGTGTTGTACGAATACGCTTCTGCAACACGCGCATAGAACAAACGAAGAAAATCGTATATCTCGGTAATTGTACCAACTGTACTTCTTGGATTTTTACTTGTAGTTTTTTGTTCGATGGCAATCACTGGACTTAGTCCATCGATTTTATCGACATCGGGGCGTTCTAGTCCGCCGAGGAACTGACGAGAGTACGCATTAAAAGTTTCCATGTAACGACGTTGACCTTCGGCATAAATGGTATCGAAAGCCAATGATGATTTACCGCTACCACTTAGTCCGGTAATAACGACTAACTGATTTCGGGGAAACTTAACATCAATATTTTTTAAATTATGTACTCTTGCACCGTAAACTTCAAGTTGAGAATGGTCTTTCGGTAGTTCTGCCTTTTTCTTCATATCCTAATAACAAATTAACAAAAAAAATCCTCATGAGTTTCGATCTCAAGAGGATTGTGAAGAAAAAAAATATTTTGATTAATGTCCTTCAAACGGACTCTTATCTAATGAACCAGATTTCGGGATTTGTATGTAATAAGGTTTACTTTCTTTATTCTCCAAATAGGCTTCACGCAACCAAGGGTTAAAGGTTTTTACAATCTTGTAATTCACCTTTAAACGCATTGCAAATAATGCAATATCAGAGATGGCAGTATCAACCTTAACGGTATACGTAGGGATTTGTGGGTACATGTCTTTTTTACGAACACGGTAACCATATTCATCAGGGTTTTCCATGATTTCTTTCATGGCTACAATTCTAAAGATATACCTCGAAGTTTCTTGGTTAAGCACTAAGTCGTAGTAATTGCTGGTTCGTTGACGAGCAATTTGTGTACGCACACCTGTAAGTCCCATATTATAGGCTGCTGCCACTAAAGTCCAATTACCTAACTGTCGGTATAATTTATTAAAGTAATCGCAAGCCGCTTGGGTCGATTTTTCTACATGGTAACGTTCGTCAACCTGCGCATTAACTTCTAAGCCATATTCCTTCGCTGTATTTTCCATGAATTGCCAGAAACCAACAGCACCGGCTGGTGAGGTGAGGTTCAGGAAACCTGTTTCAATAACGGGGATATACTTGAAATCTTCCGGGATACCATTTCGCTTTAAAATCGGATCAATTACTGGGAACCAACGATTAGCACGCTTGTGTACTAAAATGGTTTGAGTTTGCCAATAGGTGTTGACCAGTAGTTCGCGATCCATACGCTCATATACTTCAGCATCATATAAAGGCATTGTTTCATCTGCGAAGCAAAGATTTTTAGGAACCTCTAACGCATAGATTTGGTATTTCGATTTAAAAAGTTGTCGGTACTCATCGTCGCCAAGGCGAGTCGCAAAAGTGAACAACTGAAATAGTATTGTCAGGATCATCAATAAAGCGAAGCTTAAAATCACTTTACTGTACTTAATGATTTGTTTCATAAATTCTCCTTTCGTTTAGTTAATTGAATTGTATTGTCAAATCTGCCGCAAAAGTACTCATTATTAAGGTGTTTTAAAACAGATGCCTAATTCGAGTAAGAATATTAGCAGGATTCAAGAGCTAAAATTGACTCAAAAAGCTAGTTTAAACGCTGTAAGAGGGTAAAATTGGAAATGCTAAAAAAATTTGCTTTTTTTTCCATATTGGTGGAGAAAAAGGGTTTTTAAGCGTATTTTTGCAGAATGGCATACATTAAAAAAGATCGTCGAGACGATGAACAGAGACCCCGAGGTGACCGCAAAACTGCAGGTGCACCCAGAGGCGACAAGCCGGAAAGAAGATCAACTTCTTCCGATAGAGGTGATAAAAAACCTTATGGTGATAGACCTGAAAGAAGAACATCTTCAGATAGAGGTGATAGAAAACCTTACGGTGATAGACCTGATCGCCCTTCGGCTCCGCTCAGGGACCGAGGCGATAAAAAACCTTATGGAGATAGAGGTGATAGAAAACCTTATGGTGACAGACCTACTTCGGACCGTGGAGAACGCAAACCTTACGGAGACAGACCTACATCAGATAGAGGTGATAGAAAACCTTATGGTGACAGACCTGAAAGAAGAACATCTTCAGACAGACCTGAACGTAAACCTTACGGAGACAGACCTACTTCGGACCGTGGAGAACGCAAACCTTACGGAGACAGACCTACATCAGATAGAGGTGATAGAAAACCTTATGGTGACAGACCTGAGAGAAGAGATTCTAAACCTTACGGAGACAGACCGAAACCTAATGAACGTGGATCATCGTATTCAACTAGACCAGTAAGATCAAGTGATGAGAACCGCGATGGAAACCGTGAAGTACAACGTGATGGATATAAACCAAGAAGTAAAAGCTTCGACACTAAACCAGAACGTAGTCGCCCAGAGAGAAGAACAAAATCAGATAAAATAACTCCTCACAAACCAGGAGCATTCGATAAGTTTGATAAGCGATTTGCAAAACCAAACATCAAAGAAGAAATAAAGAAAGAGCGTAAAGAAAGCAGAGAGCGTAAAGTAGAAAATTACGAACGAGCAAGAACTGAACGTAATGCAGAACGTGGTGCATCAACACCATCAAGGGAGAACAGTGAAGTCACAGAACGCAGAGAGCGAGTAGTTAGAGCACCGAGAGAACGTGAAGAAAAAGTTGAATCAACAGAAAGCCAAGAAGGATACGACAGAAAGAAAACTGCACCAAATGAAGAGATTCGTTTGAACAGATTTATTGCAAACTCTGGAGTATGTTCGAGAAGAAAGGCAGATGAACTTATTGAGAAAGGTGAGATAACGATTAATGGAGAAGTAGTTCGTGAGTTAGGATATAAAGTTAAATACACAGATAGTATTAAGTACGAAGGTAAACTCTTAAAGCCGGGAAAGCTCGTATACGTTCTACTAAATAAGCCAAAAGATTACATCACAACAATGGATGATCCGATGGAGCGTAGAACGGTAATTGAACTTACAGCGAAAGCAACTAGCGAAAGAATTTTCCCAGTAGGTCGATTAGATAGAAATACAACAGGTTTATTATTATTAACGAATGATGGTGATTTAGCTGATAAGCTAGCTCACCCTCGTAATCAAGTAAAGAAAGTTTACGAAGTGGAGTTGGATAAAGCCTTAACGACAAGCGATTTTGAGATCATTAAAAATGGTGTAGAGCTTGAAGACGGACCAGCAAAGCCAGATCAAATCAGTTTCTTAGAAGGAAAGTCTAAAAAATTCTTAGGCATTGAAATTCATATCGGAAGAAACAGAATTGTTCGTCGTATTTTCGAATCATTAGGGTATGAAGTCGTTCGATTAGACCGTGTAATTTATGCAGGCTTATCGAAGAAAGACTTACCTCGTGGTCGTCATAGAATGTTGACGAAAGAAGAGATTATTTATTTGAAGCACCTTAATAAGTACTAGTAATTAGTAACTGGTGACTAGTGACTGGTATTTCTAGTCACCTGTTACCAGTCACTAGTTACCAATAGTTAGAATGAAGAGAAAAATTATCGCCACAGTCTCCAAACTCCTACTCTACTTCTTCGCCATAAGTATAGGGATGACTATTATTTATCGATTCGTACCACCACCTATTACATTTTTGATGGTGCAACGAATGCTGGAGCAAAAGATGGACGGTGATAAGGTGAAGTTGAAAAAGGATTGGGTTTCTATAGAGCACATATCTCCATTTATGCAAAGAGCTGCCATAGCTTCAGAAGATGGGCATTTTATGGACCATCATGGTTTTGATATTGAGGCGATGCAAAAAGCTTATAACCACAATCAGAAAAGTAAGAAAACTAAAGGCGGTTCAACGATTTCGCAACAAGTAGCTAAAAACATTTTTCTTTGGCCACAGCGTTCTTATTTTAGAAAAGGGCTAGAAGCTTATTTTACCATATTAATTGAAACCATTTGGAGTAAAAAGAGGATCATGGAAGTGTACCTTAATTGCATTGAAATGGGCGATGGTGTTTATGGTATTGAAGCTGCAGCACAACACTATTTCAAAAAGCCTGCTGGTAATTTAAGCAAACGAGAGTCTGCAGCAATCGCAGCGATACTCCCCAACCCTATCAAATGGTCGGCGTCTAAGCCGAATGCCTATATCCAAAAAAGGCAGTATCGTATACTAAAAGCGATGCGCTACGTAGGTAAACCACAGTGGTAAAAGTACTAATTCAAGTAGCACAGCTTAAGCTAATTATCTTTCTATTTGTATACGGCTAAATGCTAAGAATATTAAGCATTTAACGATTCAATTCTAATCATAATGCTCAAGGGATACGCTATTTTTCGAAATTTTATTCTATGCCTCTTTCTAATATTTTCGTTTATCGATAATAGTAATGCTACCACTAACAAATACCGAAAATATAATATTTCAAATGGCTTAACAGACAACCATATTACTGGCCAATTAATTGATAAAAACAATTACCTGTGGGTAGCAACTGAGAAAGGCCTCCAAAAATTTGATGGTTACAATTATATTTATTTCACATTCGAGAATACCAAAATTCCAGATAACCATTTAGTTTCAATTACCCAAAACAAGACTACCATATTTGCTGCTAGTAAAAATTTCATTTCTGCAATTGATAATAAATCAAGTGTTTCGAGAACAATTATTAAATTAAGCAGTAAAATTTCAAAAATATATTACACCTCAAATAATATTTTAGTTGTATTTGCAGAGAATGGTGAAGTGTATTTATTTGATAAGTATTATAAGCTCATCAAGAAATTAAATTACGAGCAAGCGGTTGTTGATAAATTAGAAGAGTTTAATGGGAGCCTTTATTTTAATGTATTAATAGGATATATATGGAAAATCGATTTATTGAGCTTTCAGATATCAAATCTGCAAAATATTGAGGTTGCCTATAAAGGATCAGAGTTAAAAAATATTAAACATTTAGGGTTGTTATTTACCAATAGCCAAGGGATGTTCAAATACAACATATCTACGAATAAATTTGAAATGCTTGGCACACAATTCAAAAGAGTGAATTGCATAACACAAGTAAATGACTCCATCATTTGCTTACTCTATAATCATTTCAATATCAAATTTTACAATATCAGAAGTAATTCATTTTTAGAATATGAATTTACTACACCGGATAATTCATATGTGGAAGAAATTAACATTCTAAATGGAAGTGTAATCTTAGGGACAAATCAGGGTATTATTGCATTTCAATTTAATTCAAAATCATTTGAGCGAATAAGTATAGAAAATATTGGAAATGTTGTACCAAGAGCCATTATTCAATCAAAAACAGGAGAACTATTTTTAATTAATAATAATAATATTTCAGTGGTTAAAAAAGGAGAAACAACTCCTATTAGAATTTACAATAATAACTACAACTTCTATTCTGCAATAGAAGTTGGAAACGATATTTACATTGGAACTGAAGGTGCAGGATTAAAAAAAATATCGACTACTACATACCAAGTAAGTGATGTGACATTTTTAAAACAATTTTCGGATAGAAGACATATTGTTTCCATAGCCCAGTTAGATAATCAGAAATTACTTTTAGGCTGTGTTCCTGGTTTATTCGTATATGATATTATTTCTGGGAAATTAACACCCTTGATAATATACACAAGTGGTAAGGACTTATATAAGTTGAATTATGGATACAATATATTCGACTTAACCTACAGAAATATTGTGGTTATAAAAGATGAGATCTGGATGTCGAGCAATAAAGGCATCGTTATATTAAATAAGGATTTATCATTCAAGGAAATAATTAATAAATCGAGTGGACCAAGCTATACAAATTTAATTTGCGATTCGATAAACTATATTTATCAGAGAAATAAAAATGAGTTTTGGATAGCTACGGATAACGGCTTTCAGAAATTCAATAACAAAACAAAATCATTTTCTTCTGCCATTCGGAGTAGCGCACTTCGGAATAATACTAAAGTCATTGCTATTATTCCAGATAATGAAGGGCGTTTATGGATGCCATCCTTTAATGGGGTATTACTTTATAATCCGAAAAGTAAAATATTAACTAATTACCGACAGCATGATGGATTGGTAAATGATGAATATAACTTTGCATCATTTTGTAAGTTAAATGATGGTAATATTGTTCTAGGTGGTATCAATGGATATCAATTAATTAAGCCTAATAATATTAACCAGGAAATCAATAAAATAATTATAAAAATTACAGATATCGTTAAGCTGGAAGATGATAATACATTTAAGAGCTTAAATAACAAAAACTTAATAGAGTTAGATTTGGAAGATGATTTCATTCAAGTTCGATTAACCACTAATGAATATGCCCATAACGAAAGCTTATCCTATTATTATCGAATAGGTGAAAATTCAAATTGGATTAGCACCAACAAACTCCCAATTATAAACCTTTCCTATCTGCCAAGAGGAACAGAATACATCTATGTGAAAGCAATTAATGATGACGATATTAATTCACAAAGCACCATTAAAATACCAGTAATTATTAATACAAAAATTTATAAAGAATGGTGGTTTATACCATCCATTTTATTTGTATTTGTTACTCTACTTTCATTAGTAATTATTCAAACTAATAGGGTTAGAAATATTAATGTAAAGAAAATTGAAAAATTAAAATCGGAAGAACTCTTATTGCAAAACTTAGGCAAACAAAAAGAACTCAATTCTTTAAAGACCAAATTTATTCGACTAGTATCACATGAGTATAGAACTCCATTAACAGGTATAGCAACGAGTTTAGATTTAATGGACATGCTTTTAGCAAATAGCACTTCTGATGCTACAATCTTAAAAGAGAAAAGACATATGAAAAACATTCGACTACAAGTAGATCGTATGTCGAAATTAATTAAAGGTGTTCAGAGTTTGAATCGTATGGAGGATTTTATTGCGAAGATGAACATGGAAGAAGGAGATATTGCTGCTTACGTCAAATATCATATAGAATTACTTGTCCCGAATAATTTCACGCTTAAATTCCATAGTACTAGTGAAACGATAGTAACGACATTCGACAAAGATATCATGTTGCAAATTCTCTCCAATATTGTATCGAATTCGGTAAAATATAGCTTCAAAGATCGCAAAGAACTCATAGTAAGTTGTGAATTGCTTTCAGACAATGCCTATACAATCGTTATACAAGATTTCGGCGTTGGAATTCCAGAGAAAGATTTACCCTTAGTGTTTGATACGTTTTATAGAAGCCAGGCAATTGAAAATATTCAAGGGATCGGACTAGGCCTATCTATTACCAAACAACTTATTGAACAAATGAATGGCACGATAGAAATCCACAGTATTTTAGACTATGGCACTACCGTAACCATTAAGTTTCCAATGAGTGAGGCCTAATTAATACAGCATAAAAAAAGCCCCTAGATTGCTCAAGGGGCTTTTCAAAAATTTTGTTCTACTAAATTATTCAGATACTACTTCAAAAGGAACTTGAATTTTCACTTCTTTGTGTAAGTTCACGTTCGCGATATAGCTTCCTAAGAATTTAACATCAGTTTCGAAAGTGATACGTTTACGATCTACTTCGAATCCTAATTTTTTCAATGCTTCTGCAAATTGAATAGTATTTACAGCACCGAAGATCTTACCAGTTTCACCTGCTTTAGCACCAATAGATACTGAAACATTTTGTAAACCTGTAGCAATTGTATCAGCATCGCTTTTAATACGATCTTGTTTGAATTGCGCTTGGCGGATATTTTCGGCTAATATTTTGCGGTTAGAATCTGTAGCTAGTACAGCATAACCTTTTGGGATAAGGTAGTTACGTCCGTAACCATCTTTTACTCTAACGACATCGTCTTTGTAACCCAAACTCTTGATATCTTGTTTTAATATAACTTCCATTTCGTATCTCCTCCTTATTTCAATGAATCTGCAACATAAGGTAAAACACCGATATGACGAGCACGTTTCACTGCTTGAGCAACTTTACGTTGGTATTTCAATGATGTACCAGTTAAACGACGTGGTAAAATTTTACCTTGATCGTTAATGAACTTCAACAAGAAGTTGGCGTCTTTATAATCGATGTATTTGATACCGTTTTTCTTAAAACGGCAATACTTTTTACGTGTGTCCTCCACCTTGGGAGCTGTTACGTAGCTAATGTTATCTTTTGCCATCTTAGTTTGCCTCCTCTACTACTTTTACTCTTTTTGGAAGTGGAGCTAATTGTCCGTTACGCTTACGATCATTGTATGCAATTGCATGCTTGTCTAAAGCCACAGTCAAGAAACGCATGATTCTCTCATCACGTTTGTACTCAACTTCTAATTTGTTAATTAATGCACCGTCAGCTTTAAACTCCGTCAAATGATAGAAACCCGTAGATTTCTTTTGAATAGGGTAAGCTAGTTTTTTCAGACCCCAATTGTCTTCTGCGACAATTTCGGCACCGTTATCAGTTAACGTTTTCTTGAATTTGGCAATCACCTCTTTCAATTGTTCGTCTGATAACAAAGGGGTCACAACGATTAACGTTTCGTAATTTTTCATTGTGTTACTTTGCTTTTAAATTTTTTAATTGTTTGATTTTCCGCTTTTAACGGGATGCAAACTTAGGAATATTTTTGGTGAATACCAAAAATATTCCGTAACTGGTGAATGGTAACTAGTAATTGGTATAAAAAGCTTGAATCTATAGTTAACATTAACCAGTCACCAGCTACTAGTCACGAGATACGAGGTAGTAGACGCAGGTAGTCACAAAATTCCTCAAAAACGGTACATTTCGTACAATTGGGAGTTGTAAACGTGGTTCTAGATTGAATTTATAGCGATAAATGGGGTTTATCAGGTAATGATTTTTATGAATGATTTGGAAACCATTGTTTTTACATATGCGTTCGAAACGCTCGATGCTGATTCCTGTATCTTTAATTTCAAGGAGCTCTTTTACAGCAGCTTCCGATTCTCCAGCAGATTTTAAGATCCACTTATACAAGCCAGCAGGCAGTAAATGATAGTAAGGCAACTTACTCAACCATTTGTTTTTACATATTTGCTGATGACCGCCGAATGGCATGTACCATGGTGGAAATCCGAAGAAAATAACACCTCCCTTGGCTAAATATTTCTTTAATTGAGCAATAATTTTCTCTTGTTCTGGAATATGCTCAATAGAGTCTTTCAGAATAATAACATCAAATTGATTGGCGAAGTCCTTCTCGAAATCTACATCGTAGATGTTTTTGGCAATAAATCGAGCCAAACCCTTATCTACATATTCTTGCATGTACTTCTCAGCCTTCTCAACACGTGATGGTTCCAAATCAACTCCAACTACCTTGCATCCTAATTCTGTAAATGCTTTTAATACACCACCTTCCCCACAGCCAATTTCCATAACGCGTGTCGATGCATCAATTGCCTTGCGCTCAGCAATAAAAGGCAATACGTAATTCTTAGAATTTTCGAATTGTTGGTTGAAATATACGTCCCAATCGGTGTGAAAGTCGAATGCCATGTTCCTAGATACTAGAATTGAGATATGAGATTTGAGAAAAAAACATTGCTGCAATGATAATGATATTTTCTAATATCTAATATCTCAATTCTCACTTCTATTTCATATTTTAGCGCCGTGGAGAATTTCATTGTTTCGGCTCGTAAATACCGTCCGGCTGCTTTTAATACAGTAGTTGGGCAATCGCATATTACCAATACCTTAAAGAATGCCATTAAGAATAATCACTTGGCTCAGGCCTTTTTATTCTGTGGACCAAGAGGTGTAGGTAAAACAACCTGTGCTCGTATTTTAGCCAAAACCATTAACTGTACTAATCCCACTCCAGAAATGGAAGCTTGCGATCAATGCGATTCGTGTGTGTCATTTAAAAATGGAACTTCATTAAACATTCACGAGCTTGATGCTGCATCGAATAACTCAGTAGATGATATTCGTAGTTTAGTAGAACAAGTTCGCTTTGCTCCTCCTTCAGGGAAATATAAGATCTATATTATTGATGAGGTTCATATGCTTACAACGAGTGCATTTAATGCATTCTTAAAAACCTTAGAAGAACCTCCTGCTTATGCTATTTTTATTTTAGCAACTACAGAGAAACATAAAATCATTCCTACAATATTATCTCGTTGTCAGATTTTCGATTTTAATAGAATACAAGTAGAAGACATTGCTCACCACTTGAATTTCATTTCGAAGAGCGAAAAAATAGAATCGGATCCAGAAGCCTTGCACGTTATCGCTCAAAAGGCTGACGGTGCTTTGCGTGATGCACTTTCTATTTTCGACCAGTTGGTTTCTTTTGCAGGTCAACATTTAACGTACCAAAATGTAATTGACAATTTAAACATACTCGATTACGATTATTACTTTAAGCTTACCGATGCAATTTTAAATCAAAGCATGAAAGATATGCTTTTGTTATTCGATGAAATTTTACAAAATGGATTTGATGGCAACAATTGCATAAACGGATTAAGTGAGCATTTTAGAAATCTATTGGTTTGTAAAGATGCCGCGACTGTTCAATTACTAAAGGTAAGCGACCAAGTGAAGCAACGCTACTTAGACCAATCGAAACTTTGTAGTGCTTCCTTATTACTCTCAGCGTTAAACATCGCTAACCAATGCGACATCTATTATAAGCAAAGTAAAAACCAACGATTACATGTGGAGCTCGCCTTTATGAAGATGTGCCACATCCCTTCGGCATTAAATCTTGCTCAACTTCCTGACGATTCGCAGGCGGTAAAAAAAAAATGAGTAATGAACCGGTTGTAGCTGCGCCCGAAAAGACAATATCTACTCCCGTATCAGCACCACCCGTCGTAAGCACTCCCTTGCCTAGCAACGGAACTGCATTAAAAACAAGCAATTCTCCTGCAAAAAACCCAGGTATAAAACTACCGAGTATTGCCGATATTAAATCCGGAAAATTCGAGCTTAAGAAAGAAGAAAAGAAGGAAGAAGAAAATTTGCCAACGAACGAATTTTCGTATGGCGATTTTAAACACTATTGGGATGAAGCTATTGCTCAAGTAGCGGCTAAAAATCAAACCTCAACAAATGTAATGATCTCCCATCTTCAACCCGAATTAAAAGAAGATAAAATCCATTTAGTCTTTAATAATAAAGTTCAGCTAGAACTATTCCAATCGGAGAAGCCTTTTATTGCAGGGTACTTGAGGGATAAACTACAAAACTTCGATATCGATTTCGTTATTGAGATGAATTCTGTTGAACTCGACACCACACCTTATACTAATTCCGAAAAATTCAAAGCCATGACAGCTAAAAACGCAAATCTACAGACCTTGAGAGATGTGCTGGGGCTGGACATAAATTAATATGTTAATGTGATAATATGTTAATTTGTTAATGGACAAAAAATCAATGTGCTAATGAGTTATAGGCCCTTCGGGCACAATAATTAACATATTTACTCATTAACATATTAACATATTAATTATTACCTTTGCTTCAATTTTAACAAGCATTATGAACAAGATAAAAGTAGCAAATCCAGTAGTGGAACTGGACGGGGATGAAATGACTAGAATCATTTGGAAATTCATTAAAGACAAATTAATTCTACCATACTTAGAAATCGATATTAAGTATTACGATTTAGGAATAGAGTATCGTGACGAAACGAATGACCAAGTAACCATTGATGCCGCAGAAGCCATCAAAAAATATAATGTTGGTATTAAATGTGCAACCATCACTCCTGATGAGGCACGTGTAAAAGAATTCAACTTAAAACAAATGTGGAGGTCGCCAAACGGAACCATCCGTAACATCTTAGATGGTACAGTTTTCCGCGAGCCAATTGTAATGAACAATGTTCCTCGTTTGGTGCCGAACTGGACAGCTCCAATTTGCATTGGTCGCCATGCTTTCGGAGATCAATACCGTGCAACAGATTTCGTGACTAAAGGAAAAGGTAAATTAACCATCAAATTTGAAGGTGAAGATGGAACAGTAATCGAACATGAAGTATTTAACTTCAAAGGAGATGGTGTTGCATTATCAATGTACAATACTGACGAATCTATCATGGGCTTTGCTCGTGCATGTTTCAACCAAGCTTTAATGAAAGGTTGGCCATTATATTTATCGACTAAAAATACCATCTTGAAAAAATACGATGGTCGTTTCAAAGATATCTTCGAAGAGATTTATCAAAATGAATTCAAATCGAAAATGGATGCTGCTGGTATTACTTACGAGCACCGTTTAATTGACGACATGGTTGCATCAGCTTTAAAATGGAATGGAAATTTTGTTTGGGCTTGTAAAAACTATGATGGCGACGTTCAATCTGATACCGTAGCACAAGGCTTTGGTTCATTAGGTTTAATGACATCTGCATTGATTACTCCAGATGGAAATACAATGGAAGCAGAAGCTGCACACGGTACCGTTACTCGTCACTACAGAGATCACCAAAATGGTAAGCCAACATCTACGAATCCAATCGCATCTATTTTCGCTTGGACTCAAGGTTTAGCTTTCCGTGGACAATTAGATAACAATAATGAATTAGTGAAGTTTGCTAAAACATTAGAGAAAGTTTGTATCGATGTTGTTCAATCGGGTAAAATGACAAAAGACTTAGCAGTTTGTATCCACGGTAATAAAGTGAACCATGGCGAACACTATTTATATACTGAAGAATTTTTAGACGAAATTGATTCGGCATTGAAAGCAGCGCTTTAATGTGCTAATGTGCTAATTAGTCAATGTGCTAATTTAATATGTTAATCTGTTAATAGGATAATACTTGTGCTGAGCGGCGGTCACTGAGCGGAGCCGAAGTGAGCCGAAGCATGTTAATGAGAAAAAGCGTGATTGTTGTAAAACATCACGCTTTTTTTTATTTAGAATTTGAGATTGCTTTACTTACTAGCTAATCAAACAGAAATATTACTTGAACAAATTTTTATTTCATCAGTAAACACTTATCTTCATTAGTATTCAAAACAACACCAATGAAAAAAATAGTTCTAGTTGTATTTTACACTTCTATCTTAAGTATTTTAGGATTGAATGGAAATGCACAACAGAAACGAAATGTATTGTTTCTTGGGAATAGTTATACTGCTGTAAATAATTTACCTCAACTAATTCACGACGTAGCTATTTCTGCTGGAGACACGTTAATTTTTGACAGTAATACTCCAGGCGGATATCGATTAATCGATCACTTTAACAATTTAACAAGTAAAGCTAAGATTACGGCAGGTGGTTGGGACTATGTTGTTTTACAGGGACAGAGTCAGGAACCAATAACCAACTCAAGTAATTTTATAAGTTCAGGAATCGATTTGTGTAATTTAATTAAGCAGTACAATCCTTGTGCAATTCCAATAACTTACATGACTTGGGGCCGAAAAAATGGAGATGCATCGAACTGCGCATTTTACCCAGAAATGTGCACTTATCAAGGGATGGACAGTGCTTTGAAAAGTAAATATCTATACCTCAGCAATAATTTAAATGGAGAGGTTTCACCAGTTTCAGTTGTTTGGAATTATATTCGAAAAAACTACCCTTCTATTGAATTATATGATGCCGACGAAAGTCATCCATCTGCTGCGGGATCATACGCTGCAGCTTGTTGCTTTTATGTAAGCATCTTTAAAAAAGATCCTACTTTAATTGCTTTTGATTATGGTTTAAATCCGACTACAGCTTCTACTATAAGAAATACAGTTAAGACGCAAATATTTAATACTCTTAATTCGTGGAATTTCAAAAAAATGCCGGCTTCGAATTTTAAGTACTATATAGGGAATGGAATAAACGAAGTTTATTTCACTCCAATTGCTTCGAATATCCAGCAAACCTATTTGTGGAACTTTGGCGACGGGGTTACTTCTGCATTAGCGTACCCTTCGCATAAGTATGCTAATAATGGAAGCTATACTGTAACGCTAACAACATCTAAATGCGATTTGCAAGGATCGTACACCAGTGTAAATGACACAACTTTACAATTTTGTAATCATACACCAAGTATTTATACTACTCATAATTGGCTTTGCGAGTACGATACCTTGTGGACACAAGCAGCGGATTCTTATCAATGGTTGTTTTATGGAGAGATCATCCCAGAAACAAAACAATATTTAGCAAATTATAAGAAATATGGCCAATTTGGACTTGCTGTAATTTCTACAAATAATGGTTGTTCTGAATTGTCAAAACAATTTACAGAATCGGCAGAATGGCCGGGTTATTATTTTGATGGTATTGGTAACCCTTGCTTAGGCGACACCGTTGCATTTGCTGTATTGCACATAAACGGATTTTTATCAGGGAATGAAAATATTCTATGGTATAAAAACGACACATTATTAACCGCTATGATTAATGAAGACACTTTGTTAATTTCTAGCAGCGGTAAATATGAATGTAAGGTTTCCAACCCCATTACTCATTGCCCATATGACACAACCTCTTTCAAATTCGAGTATAACTGCAATACGGTTGGCATGATAATTAAAAAACAAGAACCCTATTTGTCAATTTATCCAAATCCTTCAAAAGATATTATTTTCATAAAATTCTCATCCCCTCCAAAAAACGAACACATTACTATTTATAATGCAATCGGACAATTAGAAATTAGCTCCCCTGCTCAATCATTAGAAATGAATATAAACATATCCAATTTAGCTAATGGTGTATACTATATTCGATTAAACGAGCATCCTGGGAGTTGCGTTAAATTCACTAAATTCTAATGTGCCAATTCGTGAATGTGCCAATTCGACAATGTGCTAATGTGCTAATATGGTTGCCTCATTGGCACATTAGCACATTAGCACATTGACGAATTGGAAATTATTATTATCTTTAATAATCTAACAAACAACCAAAATGAAAAGAAACTTACTAATCTTAAGCTTAATTATAGGCTTGTTCTCTATCTCGGGTAAAAAAGAAGTTGAATATGCTAA